>CAMCWG010000079.1 GCA_945882005.1 Bordetella parapertussis | reverse complement strand
TTTATTGACTTTGATGTTGCAAGCAATCCAGAGTTTTTAAAGGAGGGCGCTGCAATTGAAGACTTCTTTAAGCCTGACCGCATTGTGATTGGCACGGAAAACGAGCAAACAAAAGCCCAGTTGATGGAGTTGTACCGTCCCTATGTAGATGATGAGGCTCGGTTGCTTACCGTTGGGGTGAAAGAGGCGGAACTGATCAAATATGCCTCAAACGCAATGCTGGCAACACGCATATCTTTCATGAATGAGATCGCAAACATTTGCGACCGTTATGGCATTGATGTGGAGGACGTGCGGCAAGGTGTTGGGATGGACAGTCGCATTGGCCCGGCGTTTCTGCGCGCTGGGTGTGGTTATGGTGGCTCATGTTTCCCCAAGGATGTTCAAGCGTTGGTGCGGATCGCCCAGAGTGTGGGCGTTGAGCCGCTCGTTTTAAACGGTGTTGAAGCGCGTAACAAAAAACAAAAGCAGTACTTGTTGGAGCAAATTACCGGGCGTATGGGTAAGGACTTGAGCGATCGCACAATCTGCGTCTGGGGTCTTGCGTTCAAGCCTGAAACTGATGATATGCGCGAGGCGTCTTCCATTGATTTGATTCGTGGCTTGTGCCAAGCGGGCGCACACGTTGTAGCGCACGACCCTGTCGCCAAAGAGGTCGCTGAAAAGTTGTTTGCAGACCTATTACGCAATGGCCGCTTGACGATTGTGGATGAGCCTATGCTCGCTGCCAAAAACGCAGACGCCGTGGCGCTGGTAACAGAGTGGAAGCAATACCGTGCAATCGATCCAGTTAAGTTAAAAGCGACACTAAAAGCTGCAGTGATCTTTGATGGGCGTAACCACTTGGACCCAGAACCTTTTAAAGCGATCGGCTTCTATTACGCCGGCATCGGACGCGCTTGAGGAGCGATTAGTAAAAATGAAAAAAATTCTCGTCACAGGTGCGGCAGGCTTCTTAGGTTCTCATTTATGCGACCGACTGATTGAGCAAGGGCACCAAGTCGTTGGGCTCGATAGCTTCTTTACTGGCAGCGAAAAAAATGTCGAGGGCTTGCGTAAGAACCCGAACTTTAAGTTGATCAAGCATGACGTGGTTGATGCGTTAGCTGCTCAGGATCTGGATGAGATCTATAACCTCGCCTGCCCCGCATCGCCTGTGCATTACCAGTACGATCCTATCCACACCATGAAAACTTCAGTGTTGGGCGCGCTGAATATGCTTGAGCTCGCGAGGGTGACAGGCGCGAAGATTTTTCAGGCATCGACCTCTGAGGTCTATGGTGATCCTAGCGTACACCCGCAGCCAGAAGAGTATTGGGGGAACGTCAACACAATCGGTATCCGTAGTTGCTACGATGAGGGTAAGCGTGCCGCAGAAACCTTGTTTTTTGACTATCAGCGGGCGCATAAGCTAACGATAAAAGTCGTGCGTATTTTTAATACCTACGGCCCACGCATGGCGGCGAATGATGGCCGTGTCGTCAGTAACTTTATCGTACAAGCCCTCAGAGGTGACGACATCACCATTTATGGTGATGGCAGTCAGACGCGTAGTTTTTGCTATGTCGATGATCTGGTTGAGGGATTTTTGCGATTGATGAATAGTCATGATTCAGTCACAGGCCCGATAAATTTGGGTAATCCTGGTGAGTTCACCATGATCGAGTTGGCTGAGAAAGTACTTCGCCTAACCGGTTCGCGCAGTAAACTCATTCACATGCCGCTGCCACAAGACGACCCTAAGCAGCGACGGCCGGATATTGCCAAGGCAAAACAATTCCTCGATTGGGAGCCAACGATTGCTCTCGAGCAGGGGCTAGAACGAACCATTGCTTATTTCCAGCAGGCATTAAAAAAATAACCGCAGCATAGACGCAAGCCGAGTCCGAACTTATGACTGATCTGACAGACGCACGATTTGCAGTAGTAATGCCGATCTATGAAGATCGCGAGGCTTCAACGCGACTATTCAAAGAGCTGCGTGCGGAATACGGTTCCAATGCCTATATCGTTGCTGTTGATGATGGTTCGGTGAACCAGCCGGTCGAAACGAGCGCTATATTCAATGCGGGCCTTGATGGTGTCGTTATTCGCCTAAAACGTAATGTTGGTCACCAGCGCGCGATTGCGATCGGCATCAATTATGTTGCTGAACATTTGCCCGACGTGCCTTGCACGGTCATCATGGATTCCGATGGTGAGGATACGCCCCAGTCGATCCGTGCTTTAGTTGCTCCTCTACAAGATCCACACGTTGATATGGTTGTAGCGCAGCGTAAAAGTCGTGTCGAAACAATAAAGTTCAAAACCTTTTATTTGATTTATAAGTGGCTGTTCCAGTTGCTAACTGGTCGAAAAATCAGTTTTGGTAATTTTATGGCCCTAAAGCCTAGTGCCGTGAAACGCCTTGCCGCGATGCAGGAGCTTTGGATGCATGTTGCCGCTTGCGCGTTGACCTCCAAGCTCAAGATGCGGTCACTTCCGCTCGACCGCGGGCCCCGCTACGCAGGCAAAAGTAAGATGAATTTTGTTGGCTTAGCCTTGCATGGCTTTCGTGCGTTAATGGTGTTCGCCGAAGATGTTTTAGTGCGTGTGGGGATTGTGTGCGCAATGGTTGCCGTGGCGACCGTTCTTGCTAGCGCTGTAGCGATAGCACTCAAGCTGGCAAATTTTGCGACGCCTGGCTGGTTCTCCGTGGCTTTAGGTATTTTGTTGCTGGTGTTTTTGCAGACTGGCGCATTGACCTTGATGACGCTGATGCTCACAGGGGTCGTTCGTGCTGGCGCTCCGAACCAAATTGACTATCAGGCTTACCTTGATTCGGTTGAGCATGTCCGTGCATAACAGAACAGTCGCTAGTCAAATTTTGAGCGCTCAGGTTTTCAAGTACATCGTTAATGGCTTAGCTGCAACCGGCATTCATTTCAGCGTCCTGGTTTTTTGTCTTGAGGTATTGCATTGGCAGACTGCAGGGCTTGCAAACCTAGTTGCCTCTATTTTTGGTATTACCGCCTCGTTTATTGGCAGTCGCTATTTTGTATTTAGCGGCTCAAGCGTTGCCGCTCGGTCGCAGGTCGTGCGCTTCGTCGTCTTGTACGCAATGCTTGCGGCTATGCACGGGTTCGTCATGTACTTGTGGGCCGATGTTGCCAAACTTAACTATGTATTTGGGTTTGTGATTGCAACGGGGCTACAAGTTTTGTCTAGCTACTTTGGAAACAAACTACTAGTGTTTAAAGTATGAAATACCTAAAGTTGACTGTCGCAACCCTGTTGTATTTTGTCTTGCTGATAGGCACTTATTGGGTGCATATCCAGTTTTTTAAAGTGAATGTCGTCTTCTATGCGGCCATTATCGATGGCGTGATTGCAACGAGCTTGATGCTTGTGCTTCTGCGGGTGATTCGGCCGCTGCGCGTGTTTAACGGTTTCGAGCAAGGTTTAATTGCTCTCGTTTGGTTGTTGTTCGGCTACGCGTACGCAATTTCAGTACCAACCGTTATCGATCGATCATTATCCTTCTACACGCTTGAGAAACTTCAGCAACGCGGGGGTGCAATCCAGCTCGCAGCCTTTGAGCGTGTATACGCCACCGAATACATGAAAGAACATCGACTCGTTGATGTGCGACTGACCGAGCAACAGCAGTCTGGCACAATCACAATTGCTGACGGGTGTGTCCGCTTAACGGCCAGGGGTGAATTTTTAGCAAGCGCCAGTCGATTCTTCAGGACTTATTTTTTGCCCAAACAACGACTGTTAATGGGTGAGTACTCGAGCGATCTCACGGATCCTTTTAGATCGAGTACGACACAGGTTGATTACTTGTGCCGTTAAAACACTTGCACAGACTCTAAGCGAACACCTAATCGCCTGTCATCGGCGGAACCATAGTTGCGCGGCACAAAACAGCGACCTACCGTCAAGATGGCTCTGTAGCTGTTTGTAGAGCCTGAAGGCCCTTTAGGCAGTTGTGCCTTGATACTAGTTGGTGCAGTGTTGTTCAGCAGAAAAGTCTGCTCAAGTACGACTGCTTTATTGCTATCCAGAAGCTGAATGCTACCTTTTAGGGGTTGGCGCTCGATATTCGGCAAATTGCCCGCAACGTTAAAGGTAATTGCGCTTGTACCAACTCGAAGCTCATGCACGTATCTACCAGATGTCCACCCATCACTAGTGAGCGGTCGCTCTTTCGCGCACTGAGTATCGACAGTGAAGGGAAATTTATTAAATGATTGATAAACTTCTTTGCCAACCAAAACCGAAATTATGACGACTGCCAGTACATAAATCTTGATGTTGCCACGCATGCGTGTCTCTATATAACGCATTGTGGTTCCATCGCTCGATCGGGCTTCGCGCAGTTGGATTGACGCATAGAGCAAGGCCAGTAGGGCTGTTGCCAGCAGCAGGTTTTCGCGTATTAATAGCGAATGGGCAAAAAGATTTCCACTAAAAAGTGCGATCAACGCGATGCCAGCGGGAAGGAGCGCTCGGCGCGAAGCTGTAGCGAATAGCGGATATATAAGAATAAATAGAAATAGAAAGGTACCAATTAAGCCCGTTTCTGCCAGTGTTTGCAAAAAATAATTGTGCGCGTTCTCGCCATTCTGCTCCACGCTTAAAAAATAGGAGCCTGTCAAAGTGTGGTTTGCCGACTGCCTGAAGAACTCGCCCAGCCCAAGACCAAACCAAGGGAATAGCAAGAACATCTTGCCGGCAGCGATAAAAATCTCGGGTCGATAGGTCAATTTGAGATTGATGCCAGCCCAGTCCACAAAGGGAAATGCTTCTGGAAAAATGTTTAGAAAGCTAAACAGTGCTGACGGAGCCAAAGAAGCTGTTGCTGCCAACACGAGGAGAGTCAGCAGTATCCCGATTAAGGAGCGATGTAAAAGTCGATGATTGCGGAATTTCCACATGACTGCTAAAAGCACTGGTATCAATACTGCGACACCTAGGCTCGCCTTAGACTTACTCAGGAACAGTCCGACCCACGACAGACAAATTACAAGTACGCAGATACCGGTTGTAAGTCGGCCTTGCTTTATTGACCAAAGGTAGCCGAACAGACCAATCGCACCAATCAACATGAGGCCCGCATATGCATGCAAGTCTGGTTGAAAACCGAGCGCAACAAATCCCCAAGAGTCTGTTCTAAAAAAATGAAAGAACCAAGGGAGCCCTCTGCCCGTCTGCGACTGCGCGATCCCCAGCAGTGCATTAAGCAGCAACCCAGCAATGAGGGGTTTGAATATTGTTCCGTTGCGATCTCTGTCGGTACGAAGAATGTTCCATGCGCAGAAGAAAAAAATAAAAGCGCAAGCATAAGAAACCCAGTCCATTACTGGACGGTAATCGTTATGCCAATCAATCGATCGAATATTCCATATGTTGTAGAGCAGTCCGTCTAAGCTGAACAATGACTGTGTCTGTAACAAATTTCGCGCTATGGCGACAATTGCCGATATCGTCAGATATAAAAATGCTAGAGCAAGGGGAGTCGGGACTCTCGTTAGCGCATCACGCGTTATAAAAATACGATGTAATAACAGACCAAGAGCGAGCCCAATAGCCAAGTCCCAACCGGCTAACTGTACCTGAGCGATTCGCCCATAACCTGTAAATGCCTGTAATTGAGACGTAAAGTTTGGGATGAGGGGCAGGGCGAAAACACACGCCATCAGCCCTAGTCGTGGACGGCATGTGCTCAACAGCAGCGCATATATAAAACAGAGACTAGGCATGCCAATACGAAACGGAGATGAAACCTCCCGAGTAGCCTGCCAATGACTTGCCACGATACCGACACTCGCGCACAAGGCCAGTGTGCCGGCTATTACTGCTATCGTAGTTTCAATAGTAAGGCGTTGCTTCATAAGGTGAATTGTCTGGCAATCAAGCAAGTGATCCCTCAAAGACCTCGGCGTCGCATAGCCTTGGGGCATTAGCATCCTTCGCAGTCAGGATCGGCGACGTATCGAGCGGCCACTTGATGTTTAAAGTAGGATCATTCCACGCAACGCTGCGCTCATGCTGCGGTGAGTAGTAATCCGTTGTCTTATAAATAAAATCTGCCGTGTCGGAAAGAACAAGGAAGCCGTGCGCGAATCCCGGCGGGATCCACAACTGTTGTTTGTTTTGTTCACTCAGAATAACGCCAGTCCAGCGACCAAACTCAGCGTGTCCGCGTTGTAAATTTACAGAAACATCAAATACTTCGCCTCGCACAACGCGCACCAGCTTGCCTTGCACTTGCCCAACTTGATAATGCAGACCGCGCAACACGTTTTTTTTACTATGGCTGTGATTGTCCTGAACGAAGTTGGACTTAACGCCTATCGCCTCAAAGAAATCGCGTTGACTGAAGCTTTCAAAAAAAAAGCCACGATCATCACTAAATACGTTAGGCTCAAGGATAAGCACCCCGGTCAGTTCAGTTGGCTTGATACGATAGGCCATTTACAAATCCAAGAAAAAGATCGTTAAGCTCGTTGCGCGAGGTCAAGCAGGTACTTGCCATAATTGGTCTTGGCCAGAGGTGCCGCCAGTTTGCAAAGCTGTTCGCGACTAATCCACTTGTTTAGATATGCAATTTCTTCAGGGCAAGAGACTTGCAAACCTTGCCTTCTTTGTAACGTTGCAATAAAGCTAGAGGCCTCTAACAGACTGTCATGCGTACCAGTATCCAACCAGGCGTAGCCACGACCCATCATTTCAACGTTAAGTGCCCTTGCCGTTAAATATCGCTGGTTCACGTCGGTAATTTCTAACTCACCACGAGCGCTCGGCTTGATATCTGCGGCAATATCGCATACCGCGGAATCATAAAAATACAGGCCGGTCACTGCATAGTTACTTTTGGGGCGCAGAGGCTTTTCTTCAATATTCAAGGCCCTACCTGATGCATCAAAAGCAACGACACCATAACGCTCTGGATCTGGGACGTGATAAGCAAATACTGTCGCCCCTTGTGTCACACGGTCTGCGTTCGCAAGCTTACGTACCAAGTCATGGCCATAAAAAATGTTATCCCCCAGAATCAGGGCACTATCATTGCCGGCTACAAAATCTTTGCCAATCACAAAGGCTTGGGCGAGTCCATCTGGGCTAGGTTGCACCGCATACTGGATATTCATCCCCCAAAGGGATCCGTCACCTAACAGTTCAGCAAACCGAGGCGTGTCAGCAGGCGTTGAAATAATGAGTACATCACGAATCCCCGCCAGCATTAGCGTCGACAAGGGATAAAAAATCATCGGCTTATCGTAGACCGGGAGTAGTTGTTTGGAAACTGCGCGGGTCGCAGGATAAAGCCTAGTGCCAGAGCCACCGGCAAGAATAATCCCCTTGCGTTTAGTCATCAGTTTCAGTGCCTTTCAATATCAATCCGCCAATTATTGCACCGAATCTGTACCGTTGGTGGTAGGCCACACTACCCTTGAAGTCTTATGTGCCTTTCAATACGCGCCTAATTTTGCGGTAGAGTGCACCAGCCCATCGGCGTGGCAAAGGAATCAGGTTGCGCGGAAAGCGTAGTTGTAAGCCTCCGTGCCGATAATTAAAGGTGCAGCGATCAGCCGCACGATTTATCTCGATACCTTGTGGATGTAGAAGCTCACCTAATGGATGCGTAACAGCACCCGCCTGTTCGGTTAGCGCCACAGTATGTGTTGCATCGGGCCCAATGCCTATATTACTAACGAGGTTTACATTTGCAGTCGCCGTCAGCCCGCGTCCATACCAAATGCAGGCAAGCCACGGATAAAACCAAGAAGAGCTAATTTGATTGCTGTGCACACGACTAAAGATATCCAGCCAAAACCGAGTTTCAACCTGATCGAGCTGCATCGCCTGCCAGCTTAGACTTTCGCGCCACTCCGGCCAGAATGGGATGTCTCCTTGGAAGTTTTTCCAGGCACGTCCCCAGGTCGCCCAGCCCCAGCAATCGCTATAGTGCGAGAAGAAATACGAGGCGTCACCCCGCTTTTTACCCATTTGATGGTTATCCCCGGTGATCACCCATACTCGCTCATCATTTGCGTAGCGCTCCAGTAAGTCATCACAGAAGGAAAAGAAGTCTGGATGTGGCAGGCAGTCATCTTCCAAAATAATCGCCCGCTCTACTTTTGAGAAAACCCAATTCAAACCAGACGACACCCGCCCCTTTAAACCTAGGTTTGCAGGCGAAAAGTCCTGGTGCACCAGACACGGCCAATCAATTTGCGAAACGATTTCCCGTACTTCCTGACATAGTGCAGCATCTTCAGGGTGGGTCGACCGAGGACCATCCGCAATCAGAAACAACTCTTTTGGTTGCGCTGCACGAATGGCCGCAAACGTCTGCCGCGTATACCGGGGACGATTAAAAATAATATAAGCGATCGGTGTGTCAACCATCTTGGCTCAAACCCTACCTTTTTAAGATCGCCGCAATATCTGGCATGATGAGCATTGCTCCCGCTTTGCTCAAATGATTAACATCTGTGTAGTAACTCACGCCGTCCTCAATCACTTTACAAGACGATTCATCGCAGAGTTTTTTATGCGGATACACAAAATACACATTTGATCCGAGGGCAAGCGATGTTGTTCGATCGATAAAGCGCTTGCTGGCAGCTCGGCTTTCAAGCATAGGGTTGCATGGCCTCAAGCCATCGCGTTGACCAAAATAGTAGTTTCTCTTCTCACAGGCAAGGTCGGCATTTGGGACTGAGCCGACAATAATGACTTTTGTTGGACCAAGGTTAAAAGCTTTCGACGCGTCAAAGATTGCCCGGTCAAAGGTTGCGTCATCGGACAAAGCCGAATAGCCATGCCAAAGCTGAGCACGAATCACTGCCTCTAGTTTGGTGCCCTGAAGTGTCTGGATCAAATTAATAAAGGGCTGGCAACCTGGGGCATTGTTATGGAAAGACTCTTGAAAGCCAAAGAAACAGGACGATACATACGCAAAAACAATTTTGTGTGTGCTGCCAAACGTATTGGCCAATGCTGCCGTTAGATGCTCCGCATGACTGTCGCCGTAGATGAGGATAGAGCGGTCAGCATCTTTGTTGCCGTATATACAAAACTGTTTTGCCTTTAATTCCTTTAGGCAGTCTTGCTGCCCAGACTCTATGATGAGAGGGGCAATGGTTGACCGAACAACTGCACCGTTAGACTTGTACACAAAAAGGCTAAAAAGGGACAGGATCGCCATCAACGCCAAAAGAACGACGGCCGTTTTTGTTGTGTTGTGTTTTTGCCGGATCGGTCTTTCTATAAGCAAATAGGTAAGCGTAGCGAACAAAAAAGAACTCAGCACTAGGAGTGTTCGGCACTCGACCGACAAAGGATCCGCCACAACAGTAGTCATCGATAAAAGGAGCCAATGCCAAAGGTACAGTGGATAGCTTATTAGTCCGATCGATACCAGAACTTTAGTAGACAAAACCCGCTGACTTATCCAACCATTGCCCGCCGTTAGAAGTAGAAAGCTTGTGCCAAAAACGGGTAGAAGCGCCCATCCACTAGGATAAGTGCGATTACGATCGATCAGAAATATACCCGACAGCAGAAGCCCTGCTCCAATCCACGCAAAGATATTTGCGGATTGGCCAAGCTTGAATTGCTGGCATCGACTACCGTAGCCAACGAGGGCTCCGACGAGTAATTCCCATGCGCGCGTTTGTAATGAAAAGAATGCAAAGGACGGATCGTATGAAGCGCGATACAGATTAAGGCTAAATGACAGCACCAAAACAAACAGGATGAATAAAACTAGATTAAGACGAAGCTTCCAAGCAAGATATAGTGCCAGAGGCCAGAGAAGGTAAAACTGCTCTTCGATGCCTAAGGACCATAGGTGAAGTAACGGCTTGAGCTCTGACGCTATATCAAAGTATCCAAACTCACTGAGTGACACCAGATTTGAAACAAATATCGCACCAGCGAAAACGTGCTTTCCCAACCGAGCAAATTCGTCTGGGGTGAAATAGTAGAAACCGCCAGCTAGGGCAGCAAGTAATACAAGAATCAGCGCGGGAAACAGTCGATTAACGCGGCGCTTATAGAAAGTGATAAAACTGAACGCGTCTCGTTCAATTGAATCAAACAAGAGCTGAGAAATCAAAAAACCTGAAATGACGAAAAATACGTCAACGCCGATAAAGCCGCCGGGTAGCGCAGCCGGAAATGCGTGATAAAGCACAACCAGAAGCACAGCGATGGCGCGCAGTCCGTCTATATCTCTGCGGTACTTGATTGTTTGGGAAGAGATGTCGAGGTGCATCAATTGAATGCTAATTTGTTGAGCTTAGAAATTGCCTGATCTAGTTGGGCGATATCAACATAGATCTGTGTCGAATATGCGTGATGACTTTGTTTGTCTGTGTGAGGCCGACAAATTAGATGCTGCGCATGATAAGAATTGAAGGCATTAAAAATCCCACCCCCAGCAAATTCGGACGCATTCAACGTCAAACCCTTCGCGCTGGTCAGTACGAGATAGGGTGCAGTACGAGCTATCAAAACATTATGGGTAATAGACCCATTCTCGGTAATGAGGCAGTCACATTGCCGAATGATAGATAGGGTCTCTTCAAAACAAT
>CAMCWG010000078.1 GCA_945882005.1 Bordetella parapertussis | reverse complement strand
GACAGTCCATTCGCAATGTTATAGATGGAATACACGCTCGTCAGTTCAGAACGTGTCCAGCCAAACTCTTTCTCGAGTGGCAGTAGGAACGTTACATACGCGTCACCCACCCCGCGACCGAGCATGTTGAACAAAAAACAAATCAACAGCACGATCACCGCCATCCTGGCATCGGATGGGCGCTGCTCGATCATGCGGGACGGCACTTCATAAAGCCTGAACGACGGCAGAGGCAGACAACTTCGTCGCGTTGGTTGATGCCACGATGTTCAAACTCAACAATCCCTGCGTCACTACGTGTCTTGCTCAGGCGCTTAGAGATGATCGTTGTCTCAACACGAATCGTGTCACCATAAAAAACAGGGTGTGGAAACCGCGTGTCTGTCATCCCTAGGTTTGCAATAGTCGTACCTAAAGTCGTCTCACCCACAGAGATACCAATCACTAAGCCCAAGGTAAATAAACTATTGACGAGGATCTGACCAAACTCTGTTTTAGAAGCGAACTCTTTATCCAGATGCAAGGGCTGGGGGTTCATGGTGAGTGTAGAAAACAGCACGTTATCCATCTCAGTGACCGTTCGCGTCAAAGAGTGCTTAAAAAGCTGACCCACTTCAAACTCTTCAAAATACAGACCGGCCATTAAATTTCTCCTAATAGGATTTAGGCAAGCCGAGCACACGCTCGGCAATAAAGCACAATACTAATTGAGGGCTGACAGGCGCAATACGTGTAATCAATACTTCGCGCAGGTAGCGTTCAACGTGGTATTCCTTTGCATAGCCAAATCCACCGTGCGTCATCACAGCTGTCTGACACGCATTGAAACCCGCCTCGCCGGCCAAATACTTCGCGGCGTTCGCCTGAGCACCGCAAGACTCGCCTTTATCAAAAAGCGTTGCAGCCTGCATCACCATCAGATTCGCAGCCTCAAGCTCCATCCAGCATGCTGCCAACGGATGTTGGATGCCCTGGTTTTGACCAATCGGTCGGTCAAAGACCACGCGCTCACGGGCGTAGTCCGTTGCGCGCTTGAGCGCCACCTTACCAAGCCCAACTCCCTCTGCGGCGATTAAGATTCGCTCGGCATTCATGCCATGCATGATGTATTGAAAGCCTTTGCCCTCTTCGCCGATACGATCTGCCACCGGCACCTTGAGCCCATCGATGAATAACTCGTTTGAGTCAACGGCTTTGCGGCCCATTTTTTCAATTTCATGGACCTTGATGAAGTTGCGATCGAAGTCGGTGTAAAACAGACTCAGTCCATCCGTGTGTTTTTTTACCTCTTCAAGGGGCGTAGTACGCGCCAGGATCAGCATCTTTTCTGCAACCTGAGCGGTTGAAATCCAAACCTTGGTTCCACTCAACACGTAGTGATCACCCGATCGCTCCGCCTTAACTTTAAGCTGCGTGGTGTTTAACCCCGTGTTCGGCTCAGTCACTGCAAAACAGGCCCGCTCTGCACCCGAGATCAGTGGCGGCAACATGCGTTTCTTTTGCTCTTCCGTACCGAACTGCACAACAGGGTTCAAGCCAAAGATATTCATGTGCACAGCCGAGGCGCCACTCATTCCGGCTCCAGATTCACTGATGGTTTGCATCATGATCGCTGCTTCAGTAATCCCAAGCCCTGAGCCGCCATAGGCCTCGGGGATACAAATCCCCAGCCAGCCATCCTTGGCGAGCGCTTGATGAAAGTCAGCAGGAAAACCACCGTGCTTGTCTTTCTCGAGCCAGTAATGATCATCGAAACGTTCACAGATCTTAGCGATCGCTTCGCGAATTGTTTCTTGCTCTTGTGATAATGAAAAGTCCATCACGACACCTTAAATTCAAAACACTGTTCAACTATTGTTTTTCGCTGGGCACAAGCGTGACGCCCTGACTCAGCATATCGGCAATTTTTTGCTCTGAATAACCCAACTCGCGTAACACTTCAATGCTGTGTTCACCTAGGCGCGGCGCATGGCGACTTTGTTCAGGCTGACTCTCTGTCCACGTAGTCGGCACATCCACCACACGGATACGGCCTTCGGTCGGATGCTCTTTCCATTTAAAAAACTCGATTGCATTCAAATGGGGGTCATCGAAGATCGTCTCGAGGGAATGCAATGGCATCGTCGGAATGTCTGCAAGCTCCAAGAGTTTGAGCCACTCCTCTGTTGTGCGCTCGACAAAGATCTTAGCCACTAAGGCCTGCAAATCATTGATGTGCTGGGTACGAATGCTTAAATTTTTGAATCTTGGATCCGTTTCAAAAATCTCTGACTGTCCAATTGCTTTGAAGAATGAAGCCCACTGCTTATCGTTATAGATCACCGCACAGACATAGCCATCAGAAGTCTTGTAGGGACGACGCTCAGACGCAAGTAAGCGCGGGTAACCAGGTGGCCCATTGGGTGGATCAAAAGTCTGCCCACCAATGTGGTCGCTCAAAAGATGACTGACCATTGTCTCGAACATCGGGATATCGATCCGCTGGCCCAGACCGGTTTTTTCACGGTGATAAAGTGCTGCGCATAAGGACGTTGCGGCATATAAACCAACAGTACGGTCCACAAGGTTCGATGGCACATACCGCGGCACATCCGAGCCCGCTTGCTTGATCAGCGAGGGCAACCCAATCGCACCTTGGATCAAATCATCGAAGGCTGGTTTGTGGCCGTACGGTCCGTCTTGACCGAAGCCAAACGTGCCGGCGTACAGAATGCGAGGATTAATTTTTTTAACTTCGTCATACCCGAGTCCGAGCCGCGCCATTGCTTGCGGCCGCACGTTATAAAGCAAGATATCAGCCGTTGCGATCAGCTTTTTGATAGCTTCAAGACCCTCTGGGTGTTTCACATCCAGAACCATCCCGCGCTTGCTGCGATTGACGTGCAGATACAACGACCCCATCCGGGGGTGCTGCATGGGCCCGACGTCGCGCACCATATCACCCGAGGGAGACTCGACCTTAATCACATCGGCTCCCATGTCGCCGAGTAACTGGGCTGCGTATGGGCCCATCAATATCGCAGTCATATCGACTACGCGTATACCTTTTAGTGGGCCACTCATGATGTCACAACCTTTTGAACAGTCATCTCAATGCTTACGTCAATTGCGCCGCAGCGATAATTTTTTTGGCTAATCGCAAATGCGGCATATCTAGCATTTTGCCGTCTAGCGTCGCGACACCAACTTTGCCGCTACTTGCAAAGGCAGCGATGACCTTTTGCGCCCAATCTTGCGTGGCAGCGTCTGGGGTCATTGCCTGATTAATGACCGGTACTTGCGCAGGGTGAATCGCGGCCTTGGCCGAGAAACCATCGCGATATGCGCGACGCGTTTCACGGGTCAACGCCTCGGTATCGTTAATAACGGTCGGAACCGAATCAATTGCAGGAACGCCCGCCGCGGTTGCAGCAAACAAACAGAGCGAACGGACCAAATTAAAAGGTGCTGTCCACTCCCCGGAACCATCCTCTTCCTTGTTGGTCAACGCACCTATATCGCCGGATAAATCTTCCGCTCCCCACATCATGCCGGCCAACCTGGGCGTCGCGCCGCGGTATTCATTCAAACCTGCCAGTGACTCGGCGTTCTCTGTCACGATCGCAATAATCGAAGTCAGCTCGTTATCTTTTGTATACAAGTGCTCAAACGCTTCGAGATAGGCCGAGAGAAGCGTCAGATCTTTCGCCCCGCTCGCCTTGGGCAAGACCACGCCATCTGGTCGACAACGCATGACTGCCGCCAGATCCGCGAGCGTCATTCCTGTACCAAGCGCATTGACACGAACATACAGTTTTGGCGTTGAAACAGCGCTTTGCTTGGTATGCGTCAGGAACTTGACCAGTTCATCCCGACCGTCTTGTTTGCGTGCCATAGACACTGCATCTTCAAGATCGAATATCAGCACATCCGCGCCGCTTTGCAAAGATTTCTCGAGTTTGCGTGAACTATCCGCAGGCACAAACAGCAGGGATCGCATTTCAATTCTCCATTTTTTCTTGCGGAGGCGCTGTTCGCCTCTTTTTACCTATGAGTTCGAGTATAGCTTGGGCGGATTGGGCGATAATTCAAACGTTACCCGAGCGAGATACAGGCACGCCATGAGCAAAATTATCACCCTGACGATGAATCCGGCTCTGGATATCTCGACCTCGATCGACAAGGTGGTTCACACAGATAAATTGCGCTGCACAGCAGCAAAAACTCAGCCTGGTGGTGGTGGCATCAATGTGGCAAGGGTTCTCGCCCGCCTTGACTCTGGCGAAAAGAACCCCTGCGTTGCCGTCTACCCTGTGGGCGGATTTACGGGACAACTGCTGATCCAAGCGCTAGATCAAGAAGGCTTGAAAAGCCAGCCCATCAAAACCCAAGGCGATACGCGTGAGTCATTTTCTGTACACGAGACATCTAGCACCAAGGACTTTCGCTTTTTGCTTCCAGGTCCCACGTTAACGGCTGCAGAGTGGAGAGCTTGTCTAGACACCACACTTCACCTCACAAACCCCTCAGATATTGTGATCGCCAGTGGTAGCCTACCACCAGGCGTTCCTGATGATTTTCTAGCACTGTTAGCAACAGCCACAAAAGAAAAAAAGGCGCGTTTAGTATTAGATAGTTCGGGAACCCCTCTAAAACTTGCGCTTATGCATGGCGTCTTCTTATTCAAACCGAGTCTGTCTGAGCTCGAGGAACTTGTCGGAAAAACGCTTGCCACCGAAAAGCAGCGCTATGAAGCGGCACGCCACTTAGTCGCACAGGAGCAGGCCCACATGGTCGCCCTATCTCTCGGCGAGGAAGGCGTTTTACTTGTGACGCCATCGAGAGTGCTACGCGCACCCGCCCTCCCCGTAGAAGTCGTCAGTACGGTCGGTGCCGGTGATAACTTTGTGGCCGGATTCATCTGGGCACTGCAACATCAACACCCGCTCGATCATTGCCTTGCATACGGGATGGCCAGCGCCGCAGCATCACTTAAAAATTGCGACTCAAACTTGTGCGAGCCCGATGTTATGCACGCGCTTTACCCGCAAGCGAAAGTCTTCGATATTTCAGGTCAGTTTTAGTCCCCTTTTGGCCCAGTGTAATGCTGCGGCCACATCTGCTGAATCACTTGGGTGTGGCTCGCGTAGGCGTAACAACTATCTACTTTCAGCGGCCTGCCATTTGCATCGACGGGGTCGGGACGCGTGCGGGTGACGGGCCACAAGGCCTGATAAGCCGCGGTCGCCATGGGGCCAAGTAATTCCATCATGTGCGTGCACCCCGCAGCACCTTTTAAGTGACCGCGTACGATCTTGCTCCACCCAGCACCAATCCGCTCTCCCTTTAGCTTAGCTAGCGTCGCGGGGGCTTCTTTACACACTCCAAACGGTGTCGCATCCGAGGATGCGGCCACATCGTGTATTAAAAATTGATCATCGATGACTAAGCGCACCCAAATGTCATGGATGTGCTCTCCCGCAGGCTTTTCGACTTTGGCGAGCGGAGCCATAAAAGGAATCGGCTTGGTGTCTTCCACGCGGCCTTCGATGTCATACAAACCATCCGCCCGGCGAAAAGCGCGCATCGTAATATGTCTAGTATGAATTTCTTCGCGTTCAACGGTCGGGATTAAAGGCACGACAGACCCCTTTATGAGAAGACGAGATTTTACGGGTTTCCCCGACAGCACCGAAGAACACTAAGCACTACTTGGCCCACTGGAAATCAAAAGAACCTCTCGCTCCCTGCAACGTTAATCGGAAATATCAAATCGTCATCTTTCGGGCGGTCGCATGGCCTCATTCCTACAAACCTTTACCAATGTACGCCGCGGCGAGGTGTCTCAGACACTAGTAGCAGGGCTGTTTTTCTTTTTTGTACTGAGCGCCCTCATGGTGGTGCGTCCCGCTCGCGAAGCCTTAGGCATGCAGCGCGGCATTGAAGCCATACGCTGGCTTTTCTTTGGCACATTGTTCGTCACTTTATTGGTCAACCCCATTTTTGGTTGGCTGGTGAGCCGATTCAAGCGCCAAGTATTCATTTCCACGACTTATCTATTTTTTGCGATCGGGCTTCTAGCCTTCTATTTTTTATTGGTGTTAGGTCCTACCCATGTCGGTCAGATTAGTGGGCAAGTGTTCTATGTATGGTTCAGTGTCTTCAACCTCTTTGCGACGATGTTGTTTTGGGCACTCATGACCGATAGCTTTACGAAAGAGCAAAGCGAACGGCTATTTGGTGCGATCTCTTTGGGAGGCACACTCGGCGCGATATTTGGACCCTGGCTAGCTAGTCTGCTTGCCAAACCCTATGGCACCTCGAGTCTCTTACTCGTTGCGGCAGGCTTGCTCGTAGTGGCCACGCTTTGCGCGTGGTGGATGTCGGTGTTATGCAGCTCTAGTGCCACTCGCGCCGAAGCCATCCGCTGCCATACCTCTGTGGAACAACCCACCGAGAATCCAATAGGCGGAAACGCCTGGGCGGGCTTGCGCGCGGTAGTTCGCTCACCTTTTCTCTTAGGTATCTCGGCTTACGTGCTGATTCTGGCCGTGGTCGCTACGCTACTTTATTTCACGCGTCTTCAAATGGTTGCCGCCTTAGCGCTCGACACAGACACACGTACCGAAACCTTTGCACGGATCGATTTCTACACGCAGGTCGCAACCTTTGTCTTGCAGAGTTTTCTGACGAGTCATTTAATCAAGCGCTTTGGCATTGCCTTCACAATGGCACTCTTACCATCGACCGTCATATTTGGCTTCGTTGGACTCGCAGTTGTGGGCTCCCTCGCCGCACTGATTGCTGCAGAAGCCAGTTTCAAAGCCGTACAGCGCGGCGTCATGCGTCCAGCACGCGAGACGCTCTTTACCAACACAGTCCGAGAGGAGCGTTACAAAGCGAAAGCTTTCATCGACACCTTTGTTTACCGTGGCGGAGACGCGCTCGGCGCGCAAACTGAAGGCTTACTCAAAAGTTTGGGTATGGGTCTTGCCGGTTTGGCGTGGTTCGCTGTACCGCTTGCACTAGTCTGGATGGTTCTGGGGTTATGGCTCGGATCCTCACCAAAACATTACTTCCCTAATATCCGCAGGAGCGAAAAATGATGAACCGACGTACCTGGTTGCAAACTGCAGCCGCCGCCGCAGGCGCAGCCACAGTCCCGCAAGCGTGGGCACAAAGCCTTTCCGGTAACGGACAACTCATCACCCGCCCTATCCCCACGACCGGAGAGCGTTTGCCGATTATTGGTCTGGGTAGTTCAGCCACCTTTGCACAGGTCGCCCGCACGGAAGACCACGATGCACTGAAAGCCGTGCTCGCAAAGATGAGTGAGTTAGGCGGAAAAACTTTTGATACAGCGCCAAGTTATGGCGCGTCCGAAGAAGTCGCAGGAAAAATCGCACAAGAGCTCGGTATCAACAAAAAACTTTTTTGGGCCACAAAGCTTAACGTTGCGCCGCGGGGCGGCAAGGCAGAAGCCGAGGCTGCGCGCAAACAGCTTGAGGCTTCATTTAAGCGCATTGACCGTCCCGTGATTGACTTAGTCCAAGTGCACAACATGGGCGATATCGCCACTCAACTTCGTATCCTGCGGGAAGCCAAACAACAAGGCCGAATCCGCTACCTAGGGATCACCACGACCTTTGAAAACCAGTATGCCGAACTCATTGAAACCATGCGTACACAACAGGTGGATTTCATTGGCACAAACTATGCCATCGATGATCTATTTGCAGAAAAAACGATTTTGCCTTTAGCCAAAGAACGCGGCATTGCTGTCCTGGTCTACGCCCCTTTTGGTCGCGCACGTCTGTGGGCACGCGTCAAAGGTCACCAAGTCCCAGATTGGGCCAAAGAGTTTGATGCGACGACCTGGGCGCAATTCTTCCTGAAATTCGTGGCAAGCCATCCCACCGTGACCTGCATCACCCCGGCCACAAGCCGCGTTGCAAATATGGTGGATAACATTGGTGGTGGCATTGGCCGACTGCCTGACGAAGCCATGCGCAAACGCATGATCGAGTTCATTAACAAGCTGCCCAATGCTTAGAGCATAAAGCGCACATTGTGCTAAATTCTCTAACCTAATGTCCTTATTTAAACGTTCCGTTGTCTCCGAGATCACCAATCACACAAGCGTCGTGCTTTCGACGCTGATCGTGATCTGGTTAAGTGTTGTGCTCGTGAGACTGCTTGGCGAAGCAGCCGCAGGACGAATCGGTGCAGACGTCGTAGTCGGCCTGGCTGCCTTCACAACGATCGCAGCCCTACCTATTATCCTGGCCGTTTCGCTTTTCATCGGTGTGCTCACCACCGTGACACGCAATTATCGTGAATCGGAAATGGTGGTTTGGTTCTCAAGTGGGTTATCCCTGCTCAACTGGATCAACCCCGTCTTACGTGTTGCCATCCCGGTTTCTTTTCTGATCGCATTTTTGACGCTTTACGGTACGCCCTGGGCAAACCGTCAGATCGGTGAATATCGTGCACGTTACGAGCTGCGTTCAGATCTTTCTAAAGTGACGCCTGGTCAATTCCTTGAAACAGAAAAAGGATCACGCGTATTTTTTGTTGAAGGCCCCACAACACCAGACGGCCCACTCGGGCAAGTCTTCATGCGCCTGATTGATCCAGACTGGTTTAGCTTGATCACCTCAAACTCAGCCGACACGGTGATGCAAGACAATGGCGATAAGTTTCTAGTGCTCGGCGCTGGGCATCGCTACGACTTTAAGCTTGGCACTCCTGAAGTGCGACTTGCCGAGTTTGACTCTTTCGGCGCACGTATCGAAAGCAAGGATGGCGAGGCCTCCCTGAAAAAAGCCAGAGATGAAACCTTAAACAGTCGCCGCTCACGCCCGACAGCTTGGCTCATTAGCGATCGTGTTCCGAGCTCCTCTGGTCAATTAATGTGGCGTTTAGCGTTGCCGATGGCTGCACTGAATCTCGCCCTGATCGCCATCCCTTTGGGAGCAGTAAATCCGCGTATCGGACGCTCAGGCGATTTGCTCATGGCTGGCTTAGTTGCGATGCTTTATCTAAACTTGATCAACCTCTCGCAAGGTTGGATCATCCATAGCAAACTCTCTTTCGTCGTAGGCGTATGGCTAGTCCATGCCATTTTTGCTGTCTGCACACTGATGCTGCTATGGCATCGCCTACGCGTCAAAACTCCCAAGCCACCTACAGTGGCACCAGCTTAACTCTCTATAAATTTAATAAAGGAAACCTCATGAGCGGACTTGAAAAAATCGATATCACCGTCGGCAATGGTGCCGAAGCGTCAGCAGGCCAACACGTTTCTGTGCATTACACCGGCTGGCTGCATGACACGACTGCAGCAGGCAACAAAGGTACTAAGTTTGATAGCTCAGTAGACCGGGGTGATCCGTTTGATTTTCCGTTGGGTGCGGGCCATGTCATTAAGGGCTGGGACGAAGGCGTTGCCGGCATGAAAATTGGTGGTAAGCGTACGTTGATCATCCCCCCAGAAATGGGCTACGGCGCGCGTGGTGCAGGTGGCGTCATTCCACCGAACGCCACATTAGTGTTTGATGTGGAATTGCTGGCAATCGGTTAATCAGGAGACCAACATGCAGCGAAAGATCTTTTCAACGATACGTGCAATTGGGATGAGCAGCGTCGCTGCTTTAACGTTGTCCGCGGCTTCGCAGGCGAATGCGCAAAGCGCCGCAAATTACCCCAACAAACCCATCACGATTGTCGCGCCCTTCGCACCCGGCACGCTCACCGACATCCTGACACGGACCATCGCAAACAAACTGTCGATCGCACTAGGTCAACCCGTTGTTGCAGAAAACAAAGTTGGGGCCGATGGCAATATTGGCGCAGCCTTCGTGGCAACAGCACCTGCAGATGGCTACACACTATTGGTTGGTGCAACCAGCATCGGCTCGATCAACGTATTGCTGCACAAAAACATTAAATACGATCCACAGCGCGATTACGTTGGTATCACTAACCTGATCAGCGTGCCTAACGTGCTTGTCGTTGGTTCGCATGTCCCCGCCAAGAACATTAAAGAGTTACTCGCCCTGCAAAAGCAAAAGAGCTTCAATTACGGCTCAAGTGGTGCCGGTGGCAGTATGCACCTTGCGGGCGAGATCTATAAGAAGATGGCTGGCGTAGAGATGGTGCACATTCCCTACAAAGGCACAACACCGGTCATCAATGACATTATCGGTGGTCGCGTTGAGATGATGTTCTGTAACTTGCCTGTCTGTTTGTCACTGATCAAGTCAGGCAAACTGACAGCACTCGGCGTTACTTCAGCTCAGCGCTCACCATTGTTGCCTGACGTACCCACCATTGCCGAGGCTGGTTTGCCTGGCTTTGACGTGATCGGTTGGTTCGGCTTGTTTGCACCAAAAGGTACGCCACCGGACATCGTGGCCAAACTCAATGCTGAGACGGTCAAAATCCTGAACGATCCTCAGTTCAAAGAAGAGTTCTTGAGCAAGGGTGCCGTTACGATTGGCGACTCATCAGAGGCTTTCACCAAGTACGCGGCAGCAGAGCGCGTACGCTGGGCCAAGATCATCGCAGACGCAAAGATTACGTTGGAGTAAGTAATAATTAAGTAACAATATGTTTTTTTCGACTTTCTTACAGTGAATTGCAAAAAAGTCGCGACTTTTTT
>CAMCWG010000077.1 GCA_945882005.1 Bordetella parapertussis | reverse complement strand
AAGGCGAGCAAGATCTGCATAATGAGCATCCAGCCCCGTCTGCGTCCTAAAAATGGTGGTGCGTAACGATCGATCACCGGGGCCCATAAAAATTTGAGGGTATAGGCCGTACCGACTAAGGTCAGAAAACCAATTTCTTGCAGTGATACTTGCTCGACTGTCGCCCAAGCTTGCAGTGTGCCGCCCGTCAGCGCGAGCGGCAAACCACTAGCAAAGCCAAGCGCCAATAAGGGGGCGACACGTCGACGTGTGTATAACTGCGAGGCTGGAATCGTGGACTCGCGCAAGGGTTTGTTCATCCGCGTGCACCCGTAAAGCGGTAAGCGGCCAGCGTACTGCGCCAACCAGCGAGTGCCTTCACCTCGTGCTCATCGTTAAATGTTGCACGCTCAAGAATTGTGAAGTCAAGCGTCGCTGCGAGCCGTTCAAAGTCTTTAAGCGTACAAAGGTGGATGTTGGGGGTGTCATACCAATCGTAGGGCATTTGCCCTGTTACTGGCATGCGTCCGCGCAGAATCGACCAACCGTGTGGCCAGTACCCAAAGTTAGGGAACGAGACGATTGCCTCACGGGCGACGCGTGCCATCTCGCGAAGAATATGTTCAGTCCGATGCATCGACTGAAGGGTCTGCGACAAAACCACCGTATCGAATTGCTGATCATCAAACATGGCTAGACCATCTTCGAGGTTTTGCTGAATCACGTGGACACCACGTTGCACGCATGACAAGACGCGCGCATCGCTGATCTCGACACCCACACCACGGATACCTTTTGTTTGCTTGAGATGTCCAAGCAAAGCACCGTCGCCACAGCCAAGATCCAGTACGCTGCTCTGAGGGCGAATCCATTGCGCGATACGCACCAGATCGGCGCGCAGACTCATCTGAGAAAACTGCGGACTCATCGCTGCACCTCACGTTCTGTTTGTACTAAGCCAGCTGCAATGCGTGCGAAGTAAGCGCGCATCACCCCATGGTAGCGCGCATCGTCTAACAAGAAGGCATCGTGGCCATGCGGGGCATCGATTTCAGCATAGGTCGCAGGCTGTCCATTTTGTAAAAGTGCACGCACAATTTCACGTGAACGCGCTGGAGCGAACCGCCAGTCAGTCGTAAAGGAAACAAGTAAAAAATCTGCAGTTGCAGGTTTAAGCGCGCGTGCCAGGTCCCCACCCGTCTCACGTGCGGGGTCGAAGTAATCAAGCGCGCGCGTAATCAGCAGGTAGGTATTCGCGTCAAAATACTTTGAAAACTTTTCACCCTGATAGCGCAAATAAGACTCAACCTCAAACTCCACGCCATAGCCATAGTGATAGGCGCCCCCAGCGGCAGGCGCTCGCTGCGTTCGACCAAACTTTTCGGCCATATCGTCATCGGAGAGGTAAGTGATATGCCCGACCATGCGTGCGACGGACAATCCATTACGCGGTACAACGCCATGTGCGTAGTAATCGCCACCGTGAAACTCTGGATCAGTAATGATGGCGCGACGAGCGACCTCATTGAAGGCTATATTTTGTGCAGAGAGTCGCGGCGTGCTCGCCACCACAACACAATGCGCCACGCGCTCAGGTAAGGTCATCGCCCAACTCAAGGCCTGCATGCCACCCAAGGAGCCACCCATCACAGCGGCGAAACGCTTGACACCGAGTCGATCGGCAACACGCGCCTGAGCCTGCACCCAGTCTTCCACGGTCAGCACCGGAAAGGCAGCCCCCCAAGGTTTACCGGTGTCAGGTCGAATCGATGCCGGACCCGTTGAGCCAAAACAAGAGCCTGGGTTATTGATGCCGATGACAAAAAACACGTTGGTATCAACCGGCTTACCGGGCCCCACCATGTTGTCCCACCAACCAATATCATCAGGATTATCAGCCGCAGCGCCCGCCACATGATGCGAAGCATTCAAGGCGTGACAAATCAACACCGCATTGCTCGCTTGCGTATTAAGCGTGCCATACGTCTCGATCGCCAAATCATAGGCAGCAAGCGTTTGCCCACTCACCAGAGGGAGTGGTTCATCAAAATGCATGTACTGAGTATGGACCACCCCAACGGAGCCATGCGCGCGCGCGCTGGCGTTAAGTGCGTGTGGTGCGTCCTGAGTGCTGGACGTAGTTGTCATACGGACCTTCTTTAGCGGGATTTATGAGGCGCCCGCAAGCGGATCAAGCAAATCGGCGCCAACTGAGTACAAAGTTTAACATTGCCAGACACTTACTTACAAAAGAAGTGCGCATCACAGGGGTTTTGCGAATTTCCAAATGATGACGGGCAGGGCAAACTACGCAATTATGCCGATAGCGTGGGGAGACCTCGATTGATGACCAAGCCACGGCTCACGGGGCGAGAAGTGCAATGCCTGGAGTGGGTATCCAAAGGCAAAACTAGTTGGGAGACCGGGCTCATTCTTGGCCTGACCGAACGCACGGTGAATTTTCACCTTCGTAATGCCTGCGCCAAGCTCAAAGTCTATGGACGACAAGCGGGTGTGGCGCAAGCATTGAGGCTTGGTCTGCTTGACGCGTCATATCGTCCAGAGCATCCCGAACTTGCTACTCAGGCTAACGAAGCACCAACGATCGCATAAAGTCTGAAGCATTCTCACGTGAAAGTGATTGTGTTGGGCCAGAAACGACCACCTGAATCAACATGCCCCGATGCACCAGTACTCGTCCCATCAACAGCGATGGGCGACCATTCACAACCGTCTCAAGCGTGAAGGGCTCGCCGTTCGCAGCCTGCGGCGGAGCGCTTTGCCCAAGTCGCCTAGCCAGTGCCCGAACAAAAGCATCAACCAGTGCCTGTGCTTTGGCCGCCGTCACTGACTCATCTAGGGCCGCGGAGCCAACAGAGAACACGGCATCCCCAACCGCCGAAGAACTTAGCGAAAACGTTAGACTCAAGCCCTCGACCTCAATTTTGCGCTGCTCGACTTTTGTACGGGCGGGAAACATGATCACGGCACGCTCATCCGCCACTGAAAGTTCGCGCCAGTTGTACTCTGGTGTGCAGCCAGACAACCCCACCAACGTTACCCACACTAAGCAAAGGGATATAAATTTACGCATAATTTTCGGCTAACAATAAAGATATCTTGGATATCTCGAAATTGTCCTTGATTTTGGCGCACACCGTGCGAAAGGACTCGTAGCTTAAAATGGATCGTCTCACCAAAGTTTAAAGGCCTTCTCGTGTCTATGTTGTCCACCCGCCTCGATCGACTGCTCGCACGTCCTGCTATTTTGCGCCAGTCCTTGCGCGGAATCGAAAAAGAAGGTCTGCGTGTTGATTCAGCCGGTGTGCTTGCCAAGACGGCACACCCCGTTGCGCTGGGTTCAGCGTTGACACACCCCCGCATCACGACAGACTATTCCGAGGCGCTTCTCGAGCTCATTACTGGTACGCATACAACGGTCGACGCCCTGATAGCAGAGATCAATCAGATTCATCGTGTCGTTGCCACCACGATGCCCAACGAACTTATGTGGAATCACTCGATGCCATCGCGGTTACCTGCCGATGCCGATATTCCAATCGCTTGGTACGGCACGTCAAATACCGGCATGATTAAACACGTGTATAGGCGCGGACTAGCAGAGCGTTACGGCAAGACGATGCAATGCATCGCAGGCTTGCATTACAACTTCTCTTTTGACGAAGCAATCTGGGATTTACTCGACCTCAAACAAGAGACTGCTCAAGATCGCCGCTCAGCAGGCTACATCTCGCTCATTCGTAACTTCACACGCTATAACTGGTTACTGATGTATTTGTTTGGCTCTTCGCCTGCGGTCTCAACAGAATTTTTGCGTGGAAACGTCGGCAACCTCGAAACACTCAGGCCCGACACCATGTATTTGCCGTACGCGACCAGCCTGCGCATGAGCGATCTTGGTTACCAAAATAAAGCGCAATCGGGACTTAAGCTTTGCTACAACGATCTCAATATGTTTTTGCAGCGCTTATATGACGCTGTCACAACACCGTGGCCTGCCTACGAAACAATCGGGACACATCGTGCGGGCGAATGGATTCAGCTCAATACAAACGTCTTACAAATTGAGAATGAGTTTTATTCAAGCATTCGTCCGAAACGCACAACGGGCCCTTGCGAACGCCCGATTACGGCGCTCGCAGAACGTGGCGTGCAGTACATTGAGGTTCGCTGCCTGGACATCGATCCTACCGAGTCGGTCGGTATCTCGGCACAGACAGCACGCTTTGTTGACGCGTTCTTACTGTTTTGTGCGCTAGATGACAGCCCTGAGTTCACAGACAGCGGTTGGTGTCCGGAAAGTGCTGCAAACTTTGCAAAAGTCGTTAAGCAAGGGCGAGAGCCAGGCCTTCTGCTACAACAAAATGGTCGTGAGATCTCATTAGCCGATTGGGCGAACAGCCTTCTGGATCAAATCGCGCGCTGCGCGCAGACTTTTGGTCAAACGCTTGACGACGATACTTACGTTTCTGCCGTTGACGCACAGCGCTCGAAAGTGCGTGATCCGCGACAAACACCGTCGGCCAAATTTCTCGAGCAACTTAAAGGATCAGGTCAGTCTTTCCATGATCAGGCATTGAACCTGAGCAAAGCTCATGCCCAAAATTTGCGCAAAACAGGCTTGAGCCCAGTAGAGTTGGCCGCGGCGCAAACCCAAGCCACCCAATCATTGTTAGATCAACAAGCGATTGAGGCGTCTGACAACGAGAGTTTTGACCAGTATGTCGCCCGCTTTCACTCGGCACTGAAAGCGCCTCAGGTCCAGTAAAGAGCGGCAAAGGCATAAAGGAACGCTTGGTGTGGCGCGCCCGACAGGAATCGAACCTGTATCGAGAGCTTCGGAAACTCTTATTCTATCCATTGAACTACGGGCGCCGCGTAGCGAATTATAGCGGTAGCGGTTTACCCCTCCCCACATTTCTCACGGACCTCTTCCGATCCCGCTATAATCCTTGGGTTTGTAAGTCAACTACTTGCAGGATTTGGTCATGAGCAATACGCAGCCACACGAAGAAGAACACCACTCGCCCATCAAGACACCCAAGCAACTGATCGTTACGGTTGCGCTGTCGTTTATCTTACCGATTATCATCATTATCCTGTTGGCCAACCTGGTCACAGCAGGGGTAAAAGTCGGCGCGGGTTCTGATTCGCTAGGCCCAGAAGCGACAGCCAAGCGCATTGCCCCGGTCGCACGCCTTGACCTCATCGACGCAAGCGGCCCCAAAGTCTATAAAACTGGCGAACAAGTCTATAAGGCGGTTTGTGCCGGCTGCCACGCTGCTGGCGTTGCAGGCGCCTTGAAATTCGGTGATGCCACTGCCTGGTCCACCGCAATCGGCACCGGCCTGAGCGCAATGGTTGCGAACGTTGTTAAGGGCAAGGGCGCCATGCCTGCGAAAGGCGGCAACCCTGCTCTAGATGACTACGAAATCGCCCGTGCCGTTGTCTACATGTCAAACAGTGCTGGCGGCAAATTCGAAGAACCTGCCGCTCCTGCACCTCAAGCACCCGCTGCAAAATAAGTTGTAGCGTCAGGCGGTCGTGAGTGACCGCCCCAGTTGCACACGGCGCTGCAACCACAAACTTGGGCGATACCGAGGGTCTCCTGTGACCCGTTGCATATTGCGTAAGATTTCAAGTATGTGCTCGGCGCCTAAGGCATCACCAATTGTCAAAGGCCCTTGCGGATAACCAAGCCCCAAGTTCACTGCACGATCAATGTCCCCCGGCGTCGCAATACTCTGTTGCGCAATGTCACTGGCGATATTGACGATCATCGCCACAACACGCTGCGCGACAAAACCTGCCGAGTCCTGCACCACACTCACCCGGATATTGTCGCTACCGAATAAAGCATGTGCCAAATCACGCCACTGCGGCTGCGTAGCCGGCGACAACATAAGCGTGCGACGTTTACTCAGATCAAAATCATGCAAGGTATCGAGCCCAACCGTGCGTTCGGCATCGAGCCCCTGCTCGGCAACGCACGTAGAAACATCCAAACCAAAAGGCGTCACAATCAGCAAGTCGTCAGGGCCAGGTTTGCTACCCGTTTGTATCAAAGCACCGAGCCGTTTCAGTAGCTGTGTCGCTCTCGCATGGCCTAACGCATGCGCCGGGCTCACCCATACTTTGCATGCCTGCGCTAACGCAGGTGCTGGCGGCTCAAGCGTCACTTGTTTTTGTCCATCCGCATAGGCGTAGAAGCCTCCTTGTGTCTTACGGCCATACAGACCACCTGCTACGCGTACCGTACCAATGGGTGACGGCCGAAAGCGTGGCTCATCGTAGAACTGCTGGTAGATTGACTCCATGACAGCATGTGAGACATCCAGCCCGGTCAAGTCCATCAGTTCAAAGGGTCCCATCTTGAAGCCAGCCTGCTCACGCATGATCGCGTCAACGGTTTGAAACCCAGTGACACTCTCCTGAACAATACGTAGGCCCTCAGTGTTCATCCCACGACCTGCGTGATTGACAATGAAACCCGGCATATCTTTCGCACGAACTGGGGTATGTCCCATACGCACCGTTAACGCCATCAACGCATCACCTACAGACGGATCGCTGCGTAATCCATCAATCACTTCCACCACCTTCATCAAAGGCACTGGATTGAAAAAGTGATAGCCTGCGACGCGCTCAGGCTTAGCGCACACGGCAGCGATCGAGGTAATCGACAGCGATGAAGTGTTGGACACCAGATAGCAATCCGCTGATACAACCTTTTCAAGCTCGGCAAAGAATTTTTGTTTAATGTCGAGACGTTCAATAATCGCCTCGATCACCAAATCGCAATCTGCAAGTGCGGCGAGCTCTTGGGCTGGGTGGATGTTGGCGAGCGCCAAGTCCGCCTGCTCTTGCGTTAACTTAGCCTTTGCAACTAAAGTTGCCCAGGTCGCCGCTAACGCCTCCCGAGCTGCGGCCGTTGCCTGAACATTTGTGTCAAATAGCCTGACCTGCAGGCCAGCCTGTGCTGCAATCTGCGCGATACCGCGCCCCATCGCACCTGCACCCGCGACACCTACCGTTTTAATTGTCTTCATTCGGTTGTTTCCTGTTGCATAATATTTATATTCATCATACCCGCAAGGACTCCCCATGAGCACGGCCACCCAGGACAATCCTTCCACCAACGCACTCGCACAAACGCTTGCGCAAGAACTGCGTACGTGGATTGAATGCGAATCGCCCTCGAATGATCCAGCTGCGGTCCATCGAATGGCGCAAATCGTTGTCGCCAAAGCCCGCGCAGCTGGTTTGCAGGTCACTCTCAGCGAAATCGGTGAAACAAAACTACCAATGATTGTTGCCACCAATCGTGCCCCTGGCGACACGCGGCAAGGCCTTCTTTTATTGGCACATATCGATTCGGTGCATCCGATCGGCACACTCAAGACTAACCCCTGCCGCATTGAGGATGACAAGCTTTACGGCCCTGGCGCCTTCGACATGAAGGGAGGTGCGTTTCTGGCGCTCACGGCGCTAGGTGAATTCTCCAAGCCCGACTCCACCAAACTCCCTGTCGATTTCCTGCTGGTGCCAGACGAGGAAGTTGGCAGTCATGCCTCGCGCGCATACATCGAAGATTTCGCGAGACAGGCACGCTACGCCTTGGTGCCTGAGCCCGCACGGCCAAATGGCGGGCGCTGTGTCACTGGTCGTAAGGGCACTGGGATGCTGAAACTCATTTGCACAGGCAGACCCTCGCATGCCGGCATGGCACACGAAAAGGGGCGCAGTGCAATTCGCGAAATGGCGCATCAAATTCTTGCCCTGGAAGCCATGACAGACTACACCCGCGGCATCACGGTGAGCGTTGGGACGATTAGCGGCGGCACTGTCACAAACACCGTCCCTTCACATTGTGAAGTCATGGTTGATTTCCGAATCCCCGACGAGGCGGCGGGCGAAGAAATCGTGACGCGTATTCAGGCCCTGAAACCGCATGATCCAGATGTCACGCTCACGATTGATGTCGAACTCAATCGTCCTCCTATGGTGAAGTCACCCGCAGCGGACAAGCTGTTACAAACGCTCAAACAATATGCAACCCCGTGTGGCTTTGAGCTCGACGAAGCTCCTGTTTCTGGGGGTGGTAGCGATGCTAACTTCACCGCAGCAGTTGGCTGCCCGTCAATCGACGGCTTAGGGGCTGAAGGTGACGGTGCGCACACCTTGCGTGAGCACGTATTCGTCTCGGCATTGCCGCGACGGCTAGAGTTTTGGCGTAACACCTTGATGAATATTGAATAAATCAAAGGCACGATGCATATAGCGCACTCTGTGCCTAGCTTGTCTTATTCAACATCGCGCGTAACATCTCTAGGCGATTTTTGGGACTTAAGGTGTCGGGCTGCAGTTGCAGCTCGGCTGCCGACAAACCCATCTCTTCGATAAATCGGGAGGGCTCGCGCACAAGATCCTCGCGAGCGCGCCGACGCTTTTGGCACCAACTCAAGTGTAAGCTGCGTTGTGCACGAGTAATACCCACGTACATCAAGCGTCGCTCTTCTTGAATACGCGAAGCCAGTGCATCCGCAACTTTCGTCGGGTCGACATCTTCATCATCGCGACCCATATGCGGCAACAGGCCCTCCTCTACCCCTAATAAATAAACATGGGGGTACTCTAAGCCCTTTGAGGCGTGAAGAGTGGATAGTTTCACAGCATCGGGTTCTTGCTCGTCCCCACGCTCAAGCATCGTCACCAAGGCCACATGCTGCACCAGATCCAATAGGCCCATCGCATCTGCATCTGCTTTACGCTTGAGCCAACCGACCAATTCAAGTACGTTCTGCCAGCGGGACTGAGCGACTTTTTCATCGAGCGTGTCGTACAAATAGCGCTCATATTGAATCGCGCTCAGCAGATCATCCAGAATGACACCTGCAGGTTCTGCAGCGGGTACTGGCTGCCCTGTTTCTCCACGACCGGCTCTAAAACGTATGCGATTAATAAATTCGCCAAAGGTGCGCAAGGGCTCAAGCTGACGTGTGGCCAGACTTGTCTCAACACCCTGCTCAAAGAGCGCCTCAAATAACGAGATCTGACGCTCACCTGCGTATTGTCCCAAGGTCTGTAGCGTTGCCTGCCCGATTCCTCGCTTCGGTGTCGTTGCCGCACGAATAAAGGCCGGATCGTCGTCTTCGTTCGCAACCAGTCGCAGGTAGGCCAGCACATCGCGCACTTCTGCTTTATCAAAAAAGCTCTGTCCGCCAGAAATTGTGTAGGGGATATGTAAATTACGCATCGCCTGCTCAACAATACGGGCCTGATGGTTCCCGCGGTACAAGACAGCAAAGTCTTTCCAGGACGCACGCTTTTCAAAACGGGCTGCTGATATCTTCATGGCAACATTTTCGGCCTCTGCCTCATCGTTCGCCATCGCTGTGACGCTAATGGCGTCTCCCATTCCGTGCTCAGACCACAACTTCTTTTCAAAAAGTTTTGGGTTCTTCGCGATCACGTGATTCGCTGCGGCTAGGATGCACTGACTCGAGCGATAGTTTTGCTCAAGCTTAATCAACCGAATTTGTGGGTAGTCCGTTGTCAACTTTGCCAGATTTTCAATTGTGGCACCCCGCCAAGCATAAATAGCCTGGTCATCATCACCCACGGCAGTGAACATGGCACGCACACCCGTCAACCACTGCACGAGTCGATATTGGCAGACGTTAGTGTCTTGGTATTCGTCCACCAACAAATAACGCACGCGTTGCTGCCAGCGTTCCCGCACCTCTTGGTGCTGTTCGAAAATCCTGGCGGGTAAGGCAATCAAATCATCAAAATCTACTGCCTGATACGCGACGAGTGTCGCGTTGTAGCTGCGATATACCTTTGCCGCCTCGACCTCACTTGCATTAGAGGCCAGATTTGCAGCGCCATCTGGGTCGATCAAGCCGTTTTTCCAGAGCGAGATCGTTTGCTGTACCGAGCGTAACCGGCCACGATCGGTTGTTGCCAACAGATCCTGGATGATGGCCATAGCATCATCCGAATCAAAAATCGAAAACTGTGGCTTCAAGCCGGCAAAACGCGCTTCTTCCCTCAGGATGCGTACCCCCAGCGAATGAAACGTACTAATCGTGAGGCCTTTAGCTAAAGAGGGATCGACCAACAATTTGACCCGATCCTCCATTTCACGGGCAGCTTTGTTGGTGAAGGTGAGCGCGACCACACTACGTCCTGCGTAGCCACATTCACGCAACAGATAGGCAATTTTTTGCGTGATGACACGTGTTTTTCCTGAGCCGGCCCCCGCAAGTACAAGGCACGGGCCATCCAGATACAAGACCCCCTCGCGCTGCGAAGGATTCAGACCGGTAGTTTCAAATTTAGACATCAGGCGTAATCAAATTTCCAGCGGATCAACTTCAAGTTGCCAGCTTATGCGCCGTGTGTTGGGATCTTGATTCAATACGGCGATCCAGTGACGCAATAACTGCTGCATCGCTGGGCGATGCGTACTTTCGACTAGCAGTTGTGCTCGACACATATTGTCGACGCGCACGATGCGTAACGGTACAGGATCATACAGGGTGATCACCTCCGCGCTCCCCAACTGCGCGGACAATGCTGTGGCGATCTCTCGGGCAGTACTTAAAAAATCTAGCGCCGTGTTGAGCTCGCGCGCCTCAGCGCTCAGCAG
>CAMCWG010000076.1 GCA_945882005.1 Bordetella parapertussis | reverse complement strand
TGGTCCAACCTGGCGGCTGAAGTGAAAAACGAAGCGCGATGGAGGATGGACACGGAAAGGCCACAAAGAATATGCTCAAACGCTATTGTATAATCTAGGGTTTGAAAGTAGTTGAATATAAAAAGCGTCGAGGTCTTTAATGAAGCGTTTGCTGTCCAGGTTAATGCTTGCGAGTGGCTTGCTACTCGGGGTGGCCGCCCTGTCAACCAGTATGGCGGCAGGCCCTGCAACGGGTCCGGCTAAGCCTGACGCGACTAAGGGTGCCCAACTCTATGATCAAGGTGACGCCGCACGCGGCATCGTAGCTTGTGCCTCCTGTCATGGCGCAGCCGGCAATAGCACGATTCCCGCTAACCCCAATCTCTCGGGTCAGGCGCACGAATACCTTTACAAGCAACTCGTAGAGTTCCGCGTCAAAGCCGGTGCCAAGGCTGCTTTGCGTAAGGGCCCAGACGGTGCCCCCTCAGTCATGCAAGCCATGGCCACGCCGCTCTCCGAAGCCGACATGCATAACGTCTCTTACTACTTGTCGTTGCAAAAACTGGCCGAGCCAGCAACCGCAACCAACGAGAAGCTGGTTGAGCGCGGTCAAAAAATTTGGCGCGCAGGGATTCCTGACCGCAACGTGCCCGCTTGCGCAGGCTGCCACTCCCCAACCGGCGCTGGTATCCCGGGTCAGTACCCACGTCTTGGTGGTCAGTTCCCGACTTACATCGAAGAGCAGCTCAAACTGTTCCGCGCAGGTCATCGTGGCAATAGCCCAATGATGAACCAAATCGCCGATCGTATGTCTGATTCAGACATTAAGGCTGTTTCTGATTACGCGGCAGGTTTGCGCTAGACTTTTTACCGCGACAATAAAAAAAAGGGGGAGTCGTTAGACGCCCCTTTTTTTTCGACGCGATAAGCCTTTTTTACAGCATTCACTTCAACACCGTATAACGCTGCGATCACACCTGTGACAACACCTTCAACTAAATCCGCTTCAAAACCGATTACACACTTCATTGAGCTGTTGAGCTCGATGCGGTTTGCAATCAGCTTGCTGGTGTATATCTGTTTAGCCAGTCTGGTGGGTACAGTTGTCCCGCAGGGTCGCACACCGAACGCCTACATCGATCAATTCGGCCCGTTCTGGTTTGAGGTGCTTGATAAGTTTTCTATCTGGCATATCTATAACAACTGGTGGTTTTTACTGACGATGGCATTTTTGGTTGTCTCAACAACCTTGTGCCTGGTGCGCAACGCACCAAAAATGTTGAAAGAAGCGAACTCTTTCCGAGAACAAATCCGCACATCGAGTCTGCGCTCGTTTCATCATCGCATTGAGCTTGATACTCCGCGTGACGTCCCTAACGCTTCAGGCTCTGTGCAAGCCTGGTTAAAAAAACAAGGATACAGCCTTCGCTTGCGAACCGAGGGTGATGCCGTTTTGATTGCAGCAAAAAAAGGGAGTGGGAACCGACTCGGTTATATCTTCGCGCATGCCGCTATCGTCATTATTTGTGTGGGTGGTTTGCTTGATAGCGAGTTACCCGTGCGTATGCAGATTTGGTTATTTGGCAAAACGCCCATTGTCGAAAATATGCTGATTGCTGATGTTCCCGCACAAGGTCGCTTGTCGTTGCGTAATCCAAGTTATCGGGCCAACGTATTGGTGCCAGAGGGTAGCGCGCGTGATACGGCCGTCGTAAATGTGGATGACGGCGCTTTGGTACAACCCCTGCCGTTTAGCCTCAAACTCAAGAAGTTCATTGTTGATTACTACTCGACAGGAATGCCTAGTCGCTTCGCAAGTGAAGTCGAAGTGACCGATCCCGACACCGGTAAAACCTTTGATGCCACGATTGAAGTCAATGAGCCTCTGCACTTCAAAGGTGTAACGGTTTATCAATCAAGTTTTGACGATGGTGGCAGCGAAGTTGAGCTGATCGGGCACAGCCTGACGGGCGAGAAGATCGTTGAGCTTGAACTTAAAGCGCGCGTTGGACAATCTAGCGATGTAAAGTTTGCTGGTCCCGGTAAAGAAGTAAAAGCTGACATCACCAAGCTGCGTCCAATCAACGTAGAAGATCTCGTCGCAGGTGAACCCGCAGCACCCAAAGCGCTGGCTGAGCATGTGGCCTCTGTGACCGGAAGTGCAGCAGGCAAAAAAAATGCCAACTTGCGCAACGTGGGCCCGAGTATTGAATATCGACTAACGGATGCAAGTGGTCAGACCACCTTGTTTCACAACTATATGCTGCCGGTGGAACTCGATGGGATGTCGGTATTTTTGGCTGGCGTCCAGGAGTCTGGTCGCCCAGGGTTCAGATATTTGCGTATCCCCGCGGATGACCATGGTTCGGTTAAAGAATTTATGCTGTTACGCGCAGCGCTTGCTGATCCTGCGATGCGCAGGCAAGCGGCAGCCAACCTTGTACAAAGCTATCGCGGTTCCGCAGCTGAGCAAAAGGCGCTGCAGACTTCGGCGGAGCGTGCGCTTGATACCTTTGCAACCGGTGGTTTAGGTGCGATCTCCGAGTTTCTCGAGCGCAACGTACCCAAAGACGAACAACAGCGAGCAGCCGATATCGTTGCGCGCTTATTGTCCTCCTCGGTCGCCGAACTTTATCGCCTGACGCGTGCGCGCGCAGGTCTGCCACCGATTGCTGATACGCCCGAGGAACTGACGAAAGCAGAAAACTGGTCGCGCTTAGCCGTTGCTGCATTGTCGGATCTGGCGTTTTATCCCGCTCCTGTCTTGTTTACCTTGAAATCTTTTGACCATGTTCAGGCCAGTGTTTTTCAGGTTAGTCGCACACCCGGTAAGTTGATTGTTTATATCGGTTGTTTGTTGTTGGTCTTGGGCGTCTTCACGATGTTTTATGTGCGCGATCGCCGCATCTGGGTATGGTTGCGCCCGACAGAACACGCAGACGGTACAAGTGTATTGGCGGCGATGACATCGCAAAAGCGTACACTTGATTTCAACCGTGAATTCGAGCAGTTACAACTCGCGCTCGGTCGCTTGAATGCGTCGCAACAAACACCACCAACCGCTGTTCACTGAGATTACTGTCATGACACAACCAGTCGCCGGCGCTGCAGACAATTGGGATGACTTGTCTGATCCAGGCCAATCGCGCCTTGAGCGCGGTCGTCCAACATTATTTGATGTCTTGTTTTTTCTACTGCTAGCCGTGGGGGCGGGTTTCGCCCTGATGCGCTACAGCCAGTCGATGGACAGCTACGAGAAAGTGATCCTTGTGCTGACCGTCCCTTTCCTGACTTGGTTAGGTTGGTTATGGCGACCGCTGCGCACATTAATGATCGCCATGGCGCTGGCCGCCGGGCTCGCGCTCTGGTTGTATCAAGGTGATATCGCGCGTGCGGATCAGGCCTTCCTCCTGAAGTACTTGTTCTCTTCGCAGTCTGCGATTTTGTGGATGTGTGCACTGTTTGTTGTAGCCACCTTCTGTTATTGGTTGGGACTTGCGAGCCCCACTGCAGCATGGCTTGGTACGGCCTTGACCTGGGGTGCAGTATTCGCAGGATCCACAGGCATGTTGGTACGGTGGCGCGAAGGCCACATGATGGGACCCGACATTGGTCATATTCCCGTTAGTAATTTGTATGAAGTCTTCGTATTGTTTTCGCTGATTACAGCGCTGTTCTATTTGTATTACGAAGGTCGCTACGCAACACGTGCCCTAGGCGGCTTTGTGCTGCTTATCATTACGTCAGCGGTCGTGTTCTTGCTCTGGTATTCCTTCACCCGCGACGCTTATCAAATCCAGCCCCTCGTGCCCGCGCTCAAGAGTTGGTGGATGAAAATCCATGTGCCAGCAAACTTCATCGGCTATGGCACCTTCTCTTTGGCTGCGATGGTTGGCTTTGCCTATCTGGTTAAACAGCACGGGCAAACACGGTCCTGGTTCAAACTGATGCCCCTCTTTATTCTGGGTGTCTTGCTTGCAGCCGAGCCCATGATATTTCGTACGCAGGGCTTGTCAGCCACCTGGATGTTGTACTTTGGCATCGGCGCGGTGATCGTCGGGACGATCCTGCTGTTTCGCAAACCCATCGCCGAACGCCTGCCCTCTTTTGAAGTACTCGATGACATCATGTACCGGGCGATTGCGATTGGGTTCGCTTTTTTCACGGTTGCAACGATTCTCGGTGCGCTGTGGGCGGCAGACGCCTGGGGCGCTTATTGGCAGTGGGATCCTAAAGAAACTTGGGCGCTGATCGTCTGGTTAAACTATGCAGCATGGTTACATTTGCGTATGCTTAAGGGCTTGCGCGGAACGATGGCCGCGTACTGGGCGTTGGTGGGCCTGTTGGTAACCGGCTTTGCCTTCCTCGGCGTCAACATGTTTCTTTCTGGATTGCATTCGTATGGTGCGTTGTAACGAGGGTGTGTTGTGACACCCCCTAAGCCTTCACTCGTATTAGTTGCAACACTGACCGTACAAGCTCTTGTCGCAATGGCGTTGATGAATGTGCCGGTGGTTGCACCGGCAGTCGCCGAAGACTTGGGAATCGCAACAACATATCTGGGCGCCTACGTGGCGCTCGTTTATTTTGCGGCAATGGTGGCCACACTCTTGGGTGGTGCAGCCGTTAAGCGTTGGGGCGCGATCCGCCTGAGCCAGATCGGCTTGTGCTTGGCTTCTACGGGCTTACTGCTATCAGCTTATCCCCACCCTCTGACGATGGCGATTGGCGCACTGTTTATTGGTGCCGGTTACGGTCCTATTACCCCAGCCAGCTCGCACCTGTTGATCAAGACAACACCACCAGAAAAACTCTCGTTCGTTTTTTCCATTAAACAAACAGGCGTGCCGCTTGGTGGCATCATGGCTGGTGCGTTGGTACCTAGCCTCAATAGCTTGATCGGTTGGCAAGCGGCCTTCCTCTGCGCGAGCGTCGCATGCGCACTCTGTGCATGGGCCGTGCAGCCATTACGTAACAGCCTCGATGATGATCGTGATGCGAGCGTCAAGCCCTCTCTTGCAACAAGCGTTGTCTTGCCGCTCAAGCTCATTTTTCAACACCCCAATTTGCGAAGCCTGTCGACAATGTCGTTCTTGTTTGCGATTAGCCAGATGTCATTGATGGGATATCTCGTGACCTTCTTGTATGAAGACCTCGGTTGGAGTCTGATCGCAGCAGGCGGTGCACTGACGGTGGCACAAGGCGGTGGCGTAGCGGGCCGGATGTTGTGGGGCTATGTGGCAGATCGCTGGCTCGGCGCAAGCATGATGCTGATCGTGATTGCGGGCCTGCTCACAGTTGGTTGCGTTGGGACTGCGCTGTTAAGTCCAGAATCTTCACCTTGGTTGTTGTTTCCGATTCTCGCAATTTTTGGTTCATCGGCAATCGGCTGGAACGGCGTCTTTCTAGCCGAAGTCGCGCGCCAAGCGCCAAGTGGGCAAGCTAGCCTTGCCACGGGCGGCACGCTGTGTATCACCTTCCTCGGCGTGATGGTCGGCCCGCCAATGTTTGGCTTGCTGGCCGGGACCTTGGGTAGCTATGGCCTCAGTTACGGCGTGCTTGGCGTGGTTGGTGTCTTATGCGCACTGAGTTTGTGGCCGCTTTACCGCGCCTCTAAGTAAGCAAACATGTCTACGCCGCCGATTCCGCAAGCCACTCTTTTAACCCCCCAGCCGCTAGAGTGGTTAAAAGGCTGTGGATTCTTTCTATTTGCGATCACGATGTTCGCTACGCTCGATGCGTTGGCAAAAAGCCTCGTTCACGTGTATTCGCCACCACTGGTGAATCTGTCGCGTTATACGGTCATTGTTGTATTGGCCTTCAGCGCGCTATTAATCAAGGGCCACAGCTTGCATGTCGCTTTGCCAGAGCGCAAGCTCCTGTTATTACGCGGCGCCTTGCTTGGCATTTCTGGTACGGCCTTTATGCCAAGCCTGCAGTACATGCCGCTTGCAGAAGCGACGGCGATCTATTTTGTGTCGCCACTCATCGTTCTGATTTTTGCACCGATCATGCTTGGCGAGAAAGTAGGCCTTAAACAATATTTGGCACTGAGTGCCGGCATGATTGGTATGCTGTTCATTGTGCGCCCTGGTAGCGGCGAGATCTCTTTAATTGGAACCGCCCTCTTACTGACTTCGGCGACGAGCTTTGCACTCGTCCAAATCTTTACACGCAAGCTTGCCCATCGTGCGCAGAGCGAACAAATCTTTGTCTATGCTGCCGGCACGAGTTGGTGTCTTGGTGCAGTCACGATCTTATTCTTTTGGCCAACACTTTGGCCCACCCCGACAGACTGGGCCTGGATTGTATTGATGAGTCTGTGTGGTGGCCTCGGTCAATACGCGTTGATTTACGCGTATAAATTCGTACCCGCATCCACACTTGCACCGCTTAACTATTTCCAGCTCGTGCTTGCCGTGTTGTACGGCGAATTATTGTTTGGTCAGATGCCGACACTGTCGTCGTTGGCCGGCATTGCGCTGGTGGTAGCCGCCGGCCTGTCGCTTACATTACCGATGCTGTTTTCTTACCTGCGGTCACGTTAAACCGCAGGCTATAGACACCCCAATACTTAAGGCAAGAAGCTCTCGCCGCGGATCAGATCGGCAAAGGTCTCGCGTTGGCGCACAACATAGTATTTGTCGCCATCGACCATCACCTCTGCTGCACGCGGACGGCTGTTGTAACTGCCAGCCATCACAAAGCCGTATGCCCCAGCTGATTCAATCGCCAGCACATCACCTTCGTACAGTGCGAGTTGCCGTGCACGTGCTAACCAGTCTGCGCTTTCGCACACGGGTCCAACCACGTCATAGAGCGTGCTGGCATCGGTGCGCGGCTCGACTGGCAAAACGCCATGCCATGCTTCGTAGAGCGCAGGCCGCATCAAATCATTCATTGCCGCATCGACAATCGCAAAATTACGTGCTTCCGTATGCTTCAGATATTGGACCGTCGTGAGCAAGACACCCGCGTTACCGACAAGTGAGCGTCCTGGCTCGAGCACAAGCTCAAGTCCGTCATAGCCGCGTGCCTTTAACTGTGCAAAGACCTTGTCGAGTAGCACTTTGGGCGCGAGAGGGGTTTCATCGTCGTAACGGATACCGAGCCCACCACCCAGGTCTAGATGCTTGAGTGTGATGCCAAGCTTTGTCAGCTGATCAATCAACTTCAACAGTTTGTCCAACGCATCCAGGTAGGGTGCGACCTCAGTGATCTGTGAGCCAATGTGGCAGTCAACACCGACTACCGAGATTCCTGGAAGAGACGCAGCCAGCTGATACGCGGCCGGAGCTTCTTCAATCGCGATGCCAAACTTGTTTTCTTTCAGGCCCGTTGAAATGTAGGGATGCGTTTGCGCATCCACATCAGGGTTCACGCGCAAGGACACCGACGCGGTCTTGCCCATCTCGGACGCCACCTGCGATAAGCGCTTGAGTTCGGGGACAGACTCCACGTTAAAGCATTTCACACCAGCGTCCAGTGCCGCACGCATTTCCCACGCTTGCTTGCCGACACCAGAAAACACAACTTTTGCCGGATCAGCGCCAGCGGCTAATACGCGTGCTAATTCGCCACCCGAAACAATGTCAAAACCACTACCAAGCCGCGCAAACTCTTTTAGGACCGCAAGGTTTGAGTTGGCCTTCATCCCATAGCAAACCAAGACGTGATGTGCGCCAATGGCTTCTTGATAGGATGCCCAGGCTGCTGCCAAGGCAGCTCTGGAGTAGACATACAAAGGTGTACCCAGTGCGCGCCCCAGCTCTGAAAGCGAAACCCCTTCGGCGTGTAAGGAGCCGTTGCGATAACTAAAAAAGGGCGAACCAGCAGGGGTAGCAAGAGCGGTGGCTGAGGCGTTGGATCCAGGAGCAGTCATGTTGAGGCTATGGGTATTGAAGGGTTCACGAACGTTCTGAAGCACAATACAGGCATCAGAAACTGAGAGAGTGACAGAGCGTTATTCGATTACCACCGGAGCTGGCGTCAGGATAAGATCCTCGTCAAAGAACGGGATGACCGAATTGTCTTCGTCAGGAGGCATACCGTACATCGACTCTTGGCTGACATAGGGGCGAACCTCCGCAGGCTTGGCCGGCATATAAAGCGGACCTTTAAAACCGCAACCCGCCACCCAAGCTGAGAGGGTAAGCATCGCTACAATGCGGGCATGTCGCGGTCTGTCGGTTTTGCGGATCACTGCTGGCTCCCTCAATTGTGAGGACAAGGATTATGAACGATACAGAATTTCATACACGCGCAACCGCCATTCTAGATGCAATAGAAGCCCAAGCGGACCACTGGTTCGAAAAGCTTGATTTAGATGTGGAAACGAAGCGAAACGGCAACGTTTTGAACCTGATTTTTGAAAACGGCCACCAAATCGTGATCAACAGCCAGGCGCCCCTCCATGAAATGTGGCTCGCCGCCCGTAGCGGTGGTTTTCACTACCGCTTTGATGGCAGCCACTGGAAGGACACCCGTGGTGGCACGGACTTGCATCAGACACTGTCGAATATTTGCTCCGAGGCAACGGGCAAGACGCTCACCGTCGAGTTGTAAGTCTCGACGGGTTAGCCACCTGGGTCGGGACGCCGACCTGAGCCACCCTGATTGCCGCCTAGATTGTTCAAAAAGTCCCCAAGCGAGTCCTGATTTGGATCTCCAAGCCGTTTGACGGCTTCCGCAGGCGGAAATTCTTTGAAATACAGGTTCCCACCTTCAGAAATCAATCCATCCGGAAGTGGGCCACGTTTTTGCTCTGGGAAGGCCTTAAGCGCATTCTGCATATAACCTAGCCAGATGGGCAAAGAAGCCCCGCCCCCTGTTTCACGTGAGCCCAGAGATTTGGGTTGGTCGTAACCCAGCCACGCTACACCGACGAGCTGAGGCGTATAACCCGCAAACCAAGCGTCAACCGAATCATTGGTCGTGCCAGTTTTACCGGCCAGATCGCCGCGCTTGAGCACCTGGCGCGAGCGCGCCGCCGTGCCAGAGGTTGCTACCCCGCGCAGCATATCGTCCATGACGTAAGCCGTACGGGCATCAATGGCGCGGGCTGCCGAATCCCCAGCAATGACTGGCTTGGCGCGCATCAGGGTCTGCCCGTTTGCATCCGTGACATGATCAATCAGGAACGGCGTCACACGATAGCCGCCATTGGCAAAGACCGAAAACCCGGCAGCCAGCTGCATGGGCGTGACCGAGCCGGAGCCCAAGGCCATCGGCAACACGGCAGCATGGCGTGACTTATCAAAGCCAAAACGCGCGACATATTCTTGTGCGTATTGCGGCCCAATCGATTGCAAGATACGGATCGACACCATGTTCTTTGACCGGGCAATGGCCTCACGCATGGTCAGCATCTGGTCATATTGGTCACCGTAATTCTTGGGCGTCCATGCCTTGCCCGATCCCGTTTGTGCTGCGGTCAACTCAAACGGCTGATCTGAGATCAACGTCCCGGGAGTCAAGCCGCGCTCAAGAGATGCTGCATAGATGAACGGTTTAAATGCAGAACCGGGTTGGCGCCAAGCCTGTGTCACGCGGTTGAAGTTACCATGGTAGAAATCAAAGCCTCCGACCATCGCGCGTAGCGCCCCGTCTTGCGGTGCCATCGAGACAAATGCCGCTTGAACGGTTGGCAGGTTCAGGATTTCCCAGTACTCAGGGGTCTTGTGTATGTAAACAACCGAGCCACGCTGCATCTTTAAGTTTGCGGGCGCCCTGGGATTCAACGCGCGTGCAATCACGCCAAGCGCGCGCTTGTCATTTACCGTGATGATCTCACTCGCACTGCGTGCAACCTTGATTTCATTCGGTGCAACCGACAGCACGACACCAATCAACATCTCGGTGCGGTCCTGATGCTTGTCAAACACGCCGTCTAAAAACTCATCAAACTTTGCAGGATCTTTTTCCAGACCTACGGGCAACGTCAGTTGTGCCTCGGGGCCCGGGTAAGGCGCACGGCGGGTGTAATCGAGCACACCTTCGCGCAACGACTGATAGGCCCACTCTTGGTCCTTTGAGTGAATCGTTGTGTAAACATTGAGCCCGCGTGAATACACGTTGTCTGGGTACACACTAATCATCAATTGGCGTGCGAGTTCAGCGGCGTATTCACCATGCACCGCGTAGCCCCCTGCAGGGGTGCCCTCGGCAGACTTGATGATGACCGGTTGCGCAAGTGCCGCTTTGTATTCTGCTTCAGTGAGGTAGCCCAATGAATGCATACGACCCAACACATAGCGCTGGCGCTGCACGGCGCGCGGCTTGTTCGCGATGGGGTTAAAGCGCGACGGTGCTTTGGGAATCCCTGCTAGCAGCGCTGCGTCGGCGGGCGTGATGTCCGATAGTGACTTGCCCAGATAGGTGCGTGAAGCTGCCGCAAAGCCGTAGGCGCGGTGTCCAAGATAAATTTGGTTCAGATATAGCTCAAGGATCTGATCTTTCGACAGACTGGCTTCAATCTTAAAGGTCAGCAGCAGCTCGTAGAACTTACGCGAATAGGTTTTTTCTGACGAAAGATAGAAGTTACGTGCGACCTGCATCGTGATGGTGCTGGCGCCTTGAGATTTCTGCATCGAGATCAGGTTGGTCAGACCCGCGCGTACGACACCAGTCCAGTCAATCCCGCCGTGCTGATAAAAGCGGTCGTCCTCTGCCGATAACACGGCTGATTTCATGATGTCTG
>CAMCWG010000075.1 GCA_945882005.1 Bordetella parapertussis | reverse complement strand
CCGGATGGTTGATCTGGCCTGCATCCTCGATAGCAAGGGTTTGTAAGCGATGTCCTCAGCAGGCGCGCGTAATTATGGGATTGTGACGGCAGCTTATTGGGGCTTTACGTTGACCGATGGCGCGTTGCGCATGCTGGTGTTGTTGCACTTCTATCGGTTGGGGTACTCACCTTTTACCTTAGCATTCCTGTTTTTGTTGTACGAGGCTGCTGGCGTCTTAGCAAATCTGATTGGCGGCTGGCTCGCTGCGAAGTTTGGCATCACACGGATGTTGAGTGTGGGGCTCTCGACTCAAATTATCGGTTTCCTGCTCTTGTCCATGTTGTCACCTGATTGGGCTGCTGGCTTATCTGTCGCCTGGGTGGTGCTCGCTCAAGGCGTATGCGGTGTCGCCAAAGACCTAACCAAGACGGCAAGCAAGTCGGCTATAAAAATTACGGCGGGTGAGGCCTCCGGGCAGCTATTCAAATGGGTTGCGTGGTTCACGGGCAGTAAGAATGCGATGAAGGGCGTCGGATTCTTTCTCGGCGGCTTGTTACTTGATCTGCTTGGCTTCCGCGGTGCACTGTGGGCGATGGCTGCGATGCTGGCCGTCGTGTTGGTTGCTGTTTTGGCCTCCTTGCCTCCGATGATGGGTAAGAGTCGCGCCTCTAAGTCAGCGCGCGAGCTCTTTGCAAAAAACCGTGCCATTAATTTACTGGCCGCTGCACGCGTCGTATTGTTTGGTGCCCGAGACGTCTGGTTTGTTGTTTGGGTGCCAGTGTTTCTTTACGCCTCCGGATGGACCTTCACCATGGTTGGTGGGTTTTTGGCTCTCTGGACGATAGGCTATGGGCTAGTTCAAGCGATTGCCCCATCCTTGGTCAAGCGCAGTGAGGACGGCCTGTCGACAGAGGTCCCCGCTGCAAGATTATGGTCAGGGCTGTTGGCGCTCGTCCCAATTGCTTTAGCACTGGCCGTGACGCTGAGTGTGCCGCATCTCACCTGGGTCGTTGTGGTTGGTCTTGGCATCTTCGGTTTTGCCTTTGCCGTGAACTCATCTGTGCACTCTTACCTGATTCTGGCTTATGCCGGGTCTGAGAAGGCAGCCGAGGACGTAGGGTTCTACTACGCCGCAAATGCGGCAGGACGTCTAATCGGGACGCTGTTATCGGGCTTGTTGTATCAGTGGGGTGGGCTGTTGGCTGCTCTGGTGGGCTCTGCAGTGATGCTAGTGCTATGCTGGTTGATCACCTTATTTTTACCAACCACGCGCACCTGAAAGGTTCTGCATGAATGTATTTGAGCGATACCTGACGCTGTGGGTATTTCTTTGTATCGTTGTCGGCATCGCCTTGGGGCAGCTAGCCCCAGAGGTCTTTCAGGCCGTTGCGGCAATTGAAATCGCACAAGTTAATCTGCCGGTCGGCTTTTTGATTTGGGTCATGATTATTCCCATGCTGATTAAGATTGATTTTGCAGCGCTCGGTCAGGTGCGTCAGCATGTCAAAGGCATTGGTGTCACACTTTTTGTAAATTGGTTGGTGAAGCCATTTTCGATGGCATTCCTGGCCTGGCTATTTATTCGTCACGCCTTTGCTGCCTGGCTGCCTGCTGAGCAGATTGACAGCTACATCGCTGGCCTCATCTTATTAGCAGCGGCGCCGTGCACGGCAATGGTATTTGTCTGGAGTCGTCTGACGGGCGGAGATCCAATATTCACCTTGTCACAAGTCGCGCTGAATGACACGATCATGGTGTTTGCTTTCGCGCCACTCGTTGCTCTGCTACTTGGCATATCTGCGATCACAGTTCCCTGGGATACGCTCCTCATCTCGGTTGTGCTTTATATCGTGGTGCCGGTTTTGTTGGCGCAGATTTGGCGCCGAGGGCTTCTCTCGAAGGGGAGTGCGGCGTTTGATCGAACCATGACTGCGTTAGGCAAGTGGTCTGTCATCGCGCTACTCGCGACGCTTGTATTGCTGTTTGCATTTCAGGGCAAGTCGATCGTTGACCAGCCACTAATCATCGCTCTATTGGCGGTCCCAATATTGCTTCAGGTTGTTTTGAACGCAGGCTTAGCGTACTGGCTAAATCGGAGACTGGGCGAGCACCATAATGTCGCTTGTCCCTCGGCACTCATAGGCGCCTCTAATTTTTTTGAACTCGCGGTCGCGGCCGCAATCAGTTTGTTTGGTTTTCAGTCTGGTGCGGCACTTGCAACCGTTGTTGGGGTACTAATTGAAGTGCCGCTAATGTTGGTCGTGGTCAGGGTGGTCAATCAGACCAAGCCCTGGTATGAACGACGCGCTTAGTGCTTGGGGATTGATCTCGGGTCCCGCTCGCCCCAACTACCCGCTTCGACGCTTGCGATAAAGTTTGCAACAAACATATTGAACCAGTCGGGTTCTTCAAGATTGATGGTGTGTCCGGTTTTAGGCAGCATCAACAACCCACAAGCGGGTATTGTTTTCTTCAGGAACACGCCAGGCTGAATACATTGTTCGTCCTCGTCACCATTAATGACCAAGGTCGGCACTTTCATGTTTTTAAGCTCTGCTTCGAAGTCATAAATGGAAGGGCGTGCTGCTTGTACGCCACGCATTGTGTTGGCTGAGCCTAAGCTGTCATGTTCGCCTAATCTTGTGGCGAATTCCTGCCAGCCGCGTGGGTCTTTGTTTTGCAACTGGATACGCGTCGCACCCAAGGCATAGGTTTTTGCAAGTTCCTTGGCGCCGATCTTTTCGAACTGATCTGCGGTCGCGCGCGAAAGAGAGCGCATATGTTCCTGGGTGGACTTCTCTGCCGCGTAGCCAGCACCGGCAACTGTCAAGGACAGCGCACGTTCGGGCGCAGTTAAGCCAAAGTGCAGTGTTGCAAAGCCTCCCATGGATAAGCCAACGATATGCGCATGTTCGATCTTTGCGGCATCCATGACCGACAAGATGTCTTGTACAGCGTGCGCTTGTGAATACGCAGCGACGTCTTTGGGAATGTCTGAAGGCGGATAGCCACGTGCCGAATAGGTGATGCAACGATGGCGACGCGAGAAATGCCGCATCTGCGGTTCCCAGGCGCGCCAGTCTCCAGCGAATTCATGCACAAAGACAATCGGTGTGCCTGTTCCAGCTTCTTCAAAGTGAAGACGATAGTTGTCTGTTGTTTGTGCAAAGGCCATGTTGTGTCCGCGAGATATTTATTGTTGAGTTGGTTTGGTGCGGCCGATCAAAATGACAATCGCCGCAAAAATATTGAGTAAAGCCGCGAGGCCCAGAGGCAGACGGTAACCACCACTTAGGTCATACAGCATTCCAAAAAAAGCAGGACCCATTGCCGACATGACTTGCATCAGCGTTGCGGCGATGCCGAAGATGGCACCAAAGGAGGCTGCCCCGAATTCGCGTCGAACGATTACTGGGGGGAGTGTGGTGATGTTTCCAGCTGTGAATCCGTAGCCGAGCACGCATAAGACAAGCGCCCATACTTGATCCGTAAAGAGAAATCCTAGCCCAAGGCTCGCTCCGGCGGTGAGTAAAACTGCGAAGGCAATCTGACGAACGTCAAGACGATCAGAGAATTTAGCTAAGAGTATTCGACCGGCGAAGGCGAGCATGGCTGCCGCCGTGACACAGACTGCTGTGGCAGCTTGCCCGAGTACTGGCAACAATAGGGACACTTGGTGGGTAAGGAAGCCAATCTGCACCATGAGCGCTAAGCCAAAGGTGAGGGCAACGCTGCGTAACGCGAGGGTACGTAGCGCCTCGGCGCGTGACCAGGTCCGTACAGTCGCTTGGCCCGCTTGTACAGCGGGTGTTTCACCATCCGGATACAAGCCGAGATCTTGTGGGCGGTGACGCAGGATGAAGAAGCTGACGGACCATACCGTTGTCAGCACTATCAGCGCCACAACGAGTATTGCAGTATTGAAGCCCAACCATGCGATGAGGGCGAGAAGAGTAGGTACGCCCACCATGCCCCCAATACTTGCGCCGAGCATTGCGGTAGACACCGCACGACCTTGGTGTCGTTCGAACCAAGGGGCAAGAGACGAGGTGATGGCGGTAGTCGATAAACAGGACCAGCCTAGACCCATGAGGGCAAAGGAAGCGTAGACATGCCAGATCTTTGAAATCTGACTCATCGCGACAAAGCCTGCAGCCATCACTGCAGCACCTAGTGCCATGACAATGCGGGGGCCATGCTTGGATATGGCACCACCAACAAAGCTCAGAACTGAAGCGTTCACTAAAAAGGAAAGCGTCAGCGCAGAGGATACGAGCCCGATAGACCACTGATGCGTCTGGCTGATTGTGTGGAGGTAGACGCTTGGTCCGTACAAAGCAAAGGACCAGGCCACAATGGCAACCGCCATGCAGCCTGCCACCATCCACCAGCCATGGAAGGTCTTTTGTGTCACTAGCCTTCTAGCTGACACGCTTTAAAGGCCGGCAGGGCTTCGCAACGCGCTGAGAGTGCAGCCAAGTTAGGGAACTGGTCTGGCGCAGCCACCTTGGGCATCATCTTGTTCAGGAAGAACCAACCTACCGCAACCGTGATGTCGGCAAGATTCGCTTGCGCACCGCCTGGGAACGTTCCCTTGGCTGCAAGTCCTTCTAAAATTTCAAGGCTGGCACGCACTTGCGCACGTAAGCCTTCCAGGAAGGGCTCATGAACTTTTTCTGCGGGGCGCTTGAGCGGCTCATAAATAATCTGAATAGATTTATCCAGACCGCTTGTCATGATTGCGCAGTGCTGCAGAGTCTGACGGCGCGCTGCACCACTTGGTGCCAACAGCTTTTGGTTTGGCGTCATCTCTAGAATCGCTTCGATAATTGCAGCGCTTTCAATCAGGTGCTCACCGTATTCAAGAACTAGGACGGGTACTTTTGCAATGGGGTTGTAGCTTTTGATGGCTTCGACGTCCTTGGCCGTGGATAAAACCTTATGCTCATAAGGGATTCCAAGGGTCTGCAGAACGACGCCCACGCGTCGTACAAAAGGGGATGCATAGCGGCCAACCAAAATCATTTTTGTCTCCGAGGCGGTTTAAGATACGCTTGCAATACTGTTGCCGCGTACTGCGCAAAGTATCGCTCAAATTCGAGCTGTTACCAACTTATCTGATGCTGACTATGAAATTACTTCGATCCGTCTTTCTTTGGTCCCGTGTTAGTGCCCTGTCTGCTTGCTTTGCATGCGCGATTGCCGCAGCACAGCAAGCTAATGTCCGGGTGGATATGGGTGATTACCGGATTGACGAGACCGAAGTCAGCATTGGGCGCTTCGCTGAATATGCAAAGCGCAAAGGCGTTGTGACTGAAGCCGAGCGTAGCGGGGGTGGGTTTGAATATGTGATGGGCTGGCAAAAGCGAGCAGGATGGAATTGGCGCGCTCCCTTTGGCAGCCCCGGTGCATCCGACGAGCCGGCGGTGCACGTCAAGTGGAGCGAAGCACAGGCCTTCTGCCAGGATGCGGGTGGGCGACTACCTAATAAACAAGAGTGGATGCGCGCGGCCTATACCGAACAACGCGTGAATCCCCCTGCACCTTTTGTGCGCGGCAAAACCTATCCCTACCCCACGGGCGATTCGCCTGATGGAGCGAATACGCAAGGCGCTGGGGACGGCTGGGAGCGCCACGCCCCAGTCGGTAAGACGCGCAAGGGAGTCAACGGACTGTTTGATATGGGAGCCAACGCCTGGGAGTGGCTAGCGGATGCGCAAGGCGATACGCGTCTGACCGGAGGAGGCTCCTGGTGGTATGGCCCGTCCCAAATGCGGGTAGAGGGGATGCAGTACAAGTCGATCGACGTCTATGTCGTCTACATTGGCTTTCGCTGCGTATACTAGTAAGTATCGGACCAGCGTTATGTTTAACGCTCATTTATAACGCTAGCTTGACCTAGCCTATTTCACTCGGAGCTACTTCGTGTCGACGCCAATTAATTCCATTACCCCCGATTTTGCTGTGGCGCCTCAGTTGCAGCCATCCGATATGGCAGCCGTCGCAGCAGCGGGTTTTAAAAGCGTCATCATCAATCGCCCAGACTACGAGGCCGGTCCGGATCAGCCTACTGCTGAGCAGGTTTCAGCGGCGGCTCGAGAAGCGGGCTTACGGGTTGAGTATCAGCCTGTCGTGAGCGGAGCCATGACACAAGACGATGTGGTGCGTTTTTCTGAGCTATTGCAAACAATGCCTGCGCCTGTGTTGGCGTATTGCCGTTCAGGGACGCGCTGTACGGTGTTATATCGGGCTGCAACCGGCAACGGTTGATCTGCGTCAACTTCAGCCCAAATGTTGCTGGAGTTCTTGCACGAGCCCGTTTAGTATGAAATTGTTGATTTCTACTTAAAGGGGCTTAGCCATGTTTAAAAAAATATTAATTCCTACTGACGGCTCACCTTTATCTGCGCAGTCGGCAAATGCCGGCATTAGCTATGCGCGGGCAACTGGAGCCGAAGTTGTTGCGCTGTATGTCACGCAGCCCTTTGCGGCCACGATTGGTTTTGACGGTATGTCTGCTGCGTATGCAATTTCTGATACTGATTACGAGCAAGCGAATGCCGATCAAGCAAAAAAATATCTGAAATCAATCTTGGATCGTGCGGATACCGCCGACGTGAAAGCCACTGTCCACGCCGTGTCTAACTTCAATATCGCAGACGGTATTGTGCAGGCTGCCCAGGACTATGGTTGCGACATGATTTTTATTGGCAGCCACGGGCGCAGTGGATTGTCGCGCTTGCTTCTTGGCAGTGTAACGACCAAGGTTTTGGCGCTGACCCACATGCCGGTGTTGGTGTATCGAGTTGAAGATGAGCCCAAGCCTGTGAAGTAAGTTTATAGGGTGAAACAAGACCCCTCTACGCATGTGGGAATGCGTGAGGGATCGATTATTTATTTCTCGCCCGACTAGCTTATGATAGCGATCACGCTGGGTTCAAGTGCGGCAGCCTTCGCTGCCCGTGACGCCCTAGGAGAGAGCTCATGACAATCAAAGTTGGCGATCGAGTGCCCGACGCAACACTCACAGAATTCATTGAAACCGAAACGGCTGGCTGCACGCTGGGTCCGAACAACTTTCAGGTTGCAGATCTGGTTAAGGGCAAAAAGATTTTGATGTTCGCGCTGCCTGGCGCATTCACACCGACCTGCTCAGCCAAGCATGTGCCAAGCTATGTTGAACATCACGATGCGATTAAGGCCAAGGGCGTTGACGAAGTGTGGTGCGTTGCGGTCAATGACGCGTTCGTCATGGGCGCCTGGGGACGCGATCAGAAAGTAGGTAGCAAAGTCCGTATGATGGGTGACGGTGCTGCGCAGTGGACGAAAGCGCTCGGTCTTGAGCTTGATCTCACTGCCCGTGGTATGGGTGTGCGTTCACAACGTTATGCTGCGTACATTGTTGACGGCGTCGTTAAAGTTTTGAATATTGAAGCTGCTGGCAAGTACGAAGTCAGCGATGCTGCCTCGATGCTCAAAGCAATCTAAATAGTCAGGCTGTAAAAAAGCCACCCGAGTTCAAGCTCGGTGTGGCTTTTTTCTTAGTCAAAGCGCCATGTAACGCCTGCTTGAATCCGATTTGTATACGCCCCAGAACCAGAAAATACGGTTCCGAAATTAGCGGCATAGCGCTGAAACGAAAGTCCAAGATCAAGTGTTTTTGCGAGTGAATAAATAGCCGCTACCATTCCGTAATTGATCAGTGATTGATCTGAGACGATGGGGTTGGTATTGATGCCTGCATCTAAAGCAAGCTTGAATTGAGGTGTGACACGCCACACGGGTGCCACGGAGACTGCATAGAGATTCGTCCGGTTGGGATCATTACTGAAACCAACCGACTGACTCGTGTTGTAAGGCGCGCGCAGATAGGCTACGTTGGCGTGTAATTCGGCCTCTTCCCAAAAGTACGAGGCAATCGCAGTCACGCCATAGTTAAGCGCGGCATTTCCGACACCGTAGTTCTGTTGCGCGTTTGTTGCTGGAAGAATGACTTGCGGCTTGAGTGCAAAGTTTAGGCCCGTTTCCCCGTCGCCATAGAAGCGCCACTTCACACCGAAAGTGTAATTGGTGACTGGAGCGAAGCTGCCTTTGGGACTACCGTAATAGGTAGCACCGACGAACGCATCGAGCTCGTCGGTAATGCCTCGTGTGTAGGTGAACGGGACGGACCTTACCGCACCCCCACCTTCATAATCCACGGTTGCGCTCGTTGAATCGACTTCATCGCTAGCTGCACCGTACTCTTTGGCAAAGTTGCCATAGAGCTCGACTTGGTTCGTCTTGTGTCCGACGGTGCCGGCATCGTCTGTGTTGAGCGGAGCGTAACCATAAGAAAGTGGACTGAGTGTCAGCGCAACTACCGCAGCAGCTATAATCCAAAAATGTTTTAGAGGATGCATGTTCCGCTGAGCTCTCATCTGCTTAGTCGGCCTTTAAGTTAGCCTTCTTGATCACGGCGGCCCATTTCACAATTTCAGCGTTCACGAACTTTGTCCATTCTTTTGCATCACGCGGGTCAGGAATTGCACCCCGATCAATGATACGTTTCTGGAAGTCGGGGTCATTGACGAGTTTGCGCACATCAGCGCTAATTTTTTCTACGATCGCAGGTGGGGTGCCTGCTGGTGCAATCAGGCCACCCCAGCCGCTGCCTTCAAATCCAGGAAATCCAAGTTCTGCTACGGTTGGCACATCAGGCAATTGCGGGACGCGTTTTTCACTTGTCATCGCAAGCGCTTTGATTTTTCCAGCTTTGATTTGTGGCAAAGCCGAGGCTAGGCTGTCGACGGAAAGTGTAATTTGTCCGCCAAGCAGGTCCGTCATTGCAGGCCCGCTGCCTTTGTAGGTTACGCCAGTAAAGTCAATTCCAGCGGTGGTTTTGAAGAGTTCGCCAGTCAGGTGCTGCGAGGTGCCTACACCTGCATAACCGACGTTCAAGGTGTTTGGATTCTTTTTCGCGCCAGCAATTAATTCGCCGAGCGTGTTGTAGGGAGACGACGGATGCGCAATGATCATTAACGGTACGATAAACACACCATTAACCATCACAAAGTCCTTTTTGGGATCGTAGGGTAGCTTCGAATACAGGCTGGGGTTGACCCCGATCGAACCGCTCGTGCCAAAGGTCAAGGTGTATCCATCATTTGGCGCAGTTTTGCCAGCAAGCATACCGGCGATTGTGCTGGCGCGGTTGTCAACGATGACTTGTTGGCCCCAAAGCTTTGTCAGACCGTCAGCTAAAAGACGGGCAACGATGTCGGTTGCTTGCCCCGGGGGGAATGGGACGATGATTTTGACGGGCTTGTTGGGATAGTCACCCTGGGCGTATGCGCCTCCTGCCACAAGGCAGACGAGACTCGTCAAGGCTGTCATTAGTAGTTTTTTCAGTAGCATGTCATCCACCTTATAAAGAAAAATTATGGCGCGCTATTGTGCGTGCATCATTTGTGGGTATTAGATTACCACTAGGTAGCCCATTGCCGGCGTCGCAGCAAACGCCACAGCTTAAATAATGCTCCAATAGTCCATAGATAATGTTGCCAATACTTTAGACAATCAAACGTATGACCGTATCCGTCCAGAAAGCCACTGTTTTTATTAGGAGCATGCCGTTTTGGGGCACTCAGCTCGTCTCTTATCCGGTGCTTTATCAGATGCGTCAGCTGTGGCCCAACTGTGAAATCACAGTGGTCGGAACGGATCCGTTGCATAAGCACTATGAGAGCTTGCCTTGGGTGCGGCGCTTTGTGAATGCGCAAGGGTTTGCTGAGCAATATAAGAGTGTTACCCCTAGCACCGATCTGATGGTGGTCTTGCATTTCGCGAGTGAGCGCTACGGAGCAGTGGGTATTTTGCGTCGACCGAAGTATCGACTCGGTTTTACTAATGCTCGCTTTACGGATTTCATTTGGACTCATCGACACAAAAAAGATTGGTCTGAATACATGGCGCTATCAAATATGCGTTTACTTGGCGCGCTCGCGCCGTTTGATCCCGAAACTGCCGCAAAACACTGCATCGAGGCGCTTGCGGTAGCCGCCTCGGCAGACTTGCCGTCTGGTTTGGTGGTGATGATTCCCGGTGGAGGCGCAGGACCTTACAAACGTTGGCCGGTCGAGTCCTTTTTAGCATTGTGTGATGTGTTGAAAGCCCAGCTCACGCCTGACACTCGCTTTGGGTTTGTTCTTGGCCCGGATGAAAGTGCCGAGGCAGCAGTGCTTAAGAGCTTAGCGCGCTCAGATATTGTGATTTTTGAAAATCGCCCGCTCGGTGAGCTATGTCGGCTGATGTCTGGGGCGCGGTTGGTCGTAGCAAATGATTGCGGTCCAAGCCATCTGGCTCAGTTGGCCTGTGTGCCCTATGTGACAGTGTTGCATGAGCCTAATTCAGAATGGTTCTGGGACCGATCGTATACAAGATACGTGACACCCAGGGATGATTCTCTGGAGATAAGCAGGGTACAAGTTGAAGATGTGGCCCAAGCTTGCGCTGAGGTGCTTGGCGGAGCGGACGGGACTCGAACCCGCGACCCCCGGCGTGACAGGCCGGTATTCTAACCAACTGAACTACCGCTCCGCAGCGGTTACTACCTACTAAACGAACCAGAAAACTGGCGTCCCCTAGGGGATTCGAACCCCTGTACTCACCGTGAAAGGGTGATGTCCTAGGCCTCTAGAAGAAGGGGACAGGACTAATGCATTCTTCGCTTTAACTGGTGGAGGTAAGCGGGATCGAACCGCTGACCTCTTGCATGCCATGCAAGCGCTCTCCCAGCTGAGCTATACCCCCAAAAATTTCA
>CAMCWG010000074.1 GCA_945882005.1 Bordetella parapertussis | reverse complement strand
AGTCCTTCGCACAGTTTAGCTACGCGGCGAACTTAGCTCTGATTGCCGCTGGCATTTATTTACTGTTTGTCCAACTTCATGGGTATCAACACGATGTCAACGGCGAATCTTTCAGATTCCCCGAGGGAGAACATCGTCATATCCATGAGGACATGGATATTAAAAATACGACTGATACCTCCAGAAACACACTTTAATTTTATCTGAGGAAAATTATGGGAACTCTTATCATCGCAATCGCGATTGCATTATCCGCTACGGCATCTATGCCAGCGTATGCTGACCCTAGTTCATCTTGTCATTTTCATGGATCGAAACAAGCTGCCGAGGCAACAGTGCTCCAATGCGCAAACAACCGCAAGGTAGTTCTAATGAAGTCCGGCAAGTTGGATAAATCTTGGGGCGCCGTGGAATATGACTCTATAACCGTCGTAGAAGGCAAAAAAGGCAACGAATGGAAAGTAGTTTATAAAAATACTTCCGAGCCCGATAAGGACAAAAGCACTCTTTACATGTTCTTCACACCTCCGGGAAATTTTATAGCGGCCAACTTTACCGGTCGATGATCCGTCAAAGGTCATCAGAGCAACCAATGTTGCTCTGCTGAACGAAAAAAATGATGCATTTGCTCATATGAAAAAGGCGCTAGCATTTCTACTTGCGCTCTTACTTAGCTGCCAAATTACGACGGGCGCAGCGGGACTTTCCGTAAGCGATTCAAACGACACTCTCCACAAGGTCTTCGCTCATGACCGCGCTCTTGAACATCATCACCATATTTTCTCCGCTCATTTTGAGATCAATAGCAGCGAAATTAATCATTCTCATGCCGACGATAATTGTCACTCATCCGACTTGATAACGACTTCTATTGTGTCAGTTTTTTTTCATTCAGCCACGACCAGAACAGCACTAGCTCTAGATCGTCACCCTGATGTTGTTTTAGACGGATTATTGCGTCCTCCGCAAGCTCGCGCTTAATTCATTGCTTAGCTAGTCGCGCTTTCTATGCGCGATTCTGATCGATTATTTGAGGCGTGTTTACAAATGAAATACAACCTGTCTTATCGACGTGAAATATTCATTCACGGAGTATCAAAACGTCTGTTCAAATTAATGGTCGGCCTAAAGCGGCCGAGGAGACATAAACATGGCTAACAAAACCCTTGTAAGTCTCGTTTGTCCGTTTTTTAACGAGGAAGCTGGCGTCATTTCTTTTTATCAAAGCATTCTTCCAGAGCTTGAGCAGCTACCGAGCTTTGATTTTGAAGTAATTTGTGTTGATGATGGAAGTCGCGACTCCACTTTAGCGCAGCTTGTTGAATTGAGTAGCAAGGATGCCCGGTTGAAGGTCATTGAGCTGTCTAGAAACTTTGGGAAAGAGGCAGCCTTATCTGCTGGCTTAGATGTTGCGGTCGGCGAGTTGGTCATTCCTCTTGACTCCGATCTGCAAGATCCTCCCTCGTTAATCAGCCAGCTGATTCAGGCCTGGGAGGCTAGTGGGGCAGATGTTGTGTTGGCAAAGCGTGCAGATAGAACGTCTGACAGTCTAGGGAAAAGGCTAAGTGCTTCAGCTTTCTACGAGACGTATAACTTTCTTTCCCATGTAAACATTCCCAATAACGTTGGAGACTGTCGGCTAATGACGCGCAGCGTTGTGGATGCGCTGAAGTTACTTCCAGAAAAGCAGCGATTCATGAAAGGACTCTTCGCTTGGGTAGGATTCAAGTCCGTGACGATTGAATATATTCGACAACCGCGCTCCACCGGCAAGTCAAAGTTTTCTATTTGGAGGCTATGGAATTTCGCTTTAGAGGGGATTACGAGCTTTAGTACGTTGCCGCTCCGATTCTGGACATATATTGGGCTGGCTGGCGCACTAATCACCGTCGGTTATGGACTGTTCATCTTAATTCGCACGCTGATATTTGGCGTTGAAGTTCCTGGCTATGCCTCATTATTTGTGGCATTTTTATTCATTAGTAGCTTACAACTGATCGGGGTTGGAATCCTTGGCGAGTATGTTGGTCGCACATATATGGAGGCCAAACGTCGGCCAGCTTATCTAATCAGAAAAACATACCAAAACCCAATAGTCTGATGCATTCGAATTTAGGGCTGGCTTATTGCGAGTCAGCCTATTTTTTTAAAAATAAAGTGAAGTACCCGTGTTCGCTGAGACGATTCAAATTGTCGAGTAAGGCCTCAGGCACATAGGGTAAATCCGTGCTGCGAATAGCCACATAAGCCTGTCCCGCCTCAAGTCGCTTGATCAACGCCTCGGGCGTTCTCTCGATCTGAGCTTGTCCTCGACTATAAAAAGCGGCAGAAAATGGACGATGTCTGAGGTAAATCAACGGAACATCGCCAGTCTGTCGTGACCGATAATCCTCGATTAAGGTTTTTGCGGCGAGATTGTTACTACGGCCAGTGAGAGGCATGCTGATGTTAAATCCCACGGCCAAGGCAATCGTAATAGACAAACCTAGGGCAAGATTGATACGAACAAGGTGCTGCTTTGCTCGAGTAGCCAACCAACCACCTGTGAGCAAAGCCAGTGCCGGCAGACCCGGTAAAACATAGGGCCAGATAATGTTTCCCGCCAAAGTGAAAAAAATCGCTGGCATGAACCCCCACAAGAGCAAATAGTTTCGCCACGCTGTTGAAGTGCAATTTTGTCCAGATTTTGGCGCGTCTACATTTTGATGCATATGACGAGTCTGCCACGCCAAAATTGGAAACAGAATCGTCCAAGGCAAAATGTCAACCATCATAAAAAGCCAGATCATCCCGTACGGGTAGCTATGAGCAGAACCATAAAGATCGCCCTTCCACCCAGGAGTGACGAATCGATGAAAATGTTCACCCAGAATAAAGTAGTTAATGAAGCCAGGAGACCGCAGCTCCGCAATGACATACCACGGCAAGGCAATCGCCAACGTGACCAATAAACCACGCACCCACGGCAAATCTCTCCAAATCGTTTTAAGCCTGCCAGACATCAATACCCAGACTCCGCAAGGCAGGGCCGTCAACACAATACCAATGGGACCCTTTGCAAGCAAACCAATTCCTAACCCAATAAACAGTAGCCAGCGCTCTTTATTGCGTCGTGCAATATCGTCATGCAGGCCGTTCCAAAACCCTCTCATAGCCAGCGTCGTTCCTACCACCAGCGTCATATCCATCATCACCATGCCGGAAGCAGCAAAGAACATGACAGATCCAAGAAGAAGAGCGATCGAGTACGTCCTCCCGACTGATGCGCTACGAGGTCTCATTCCCCATAGGATCCAAAGTACTGCCATGCCAGCCAACCAGTGGGGGAGCCTGGCGGCAAACTCATTGATACCGAAAGCTTTAAAGCTGAGCGCGGTAAGCCAGAACGCTAGTGGTGGCTTCGCCCAGAATGGCACTCCATAAGTGAACCAAGGCGTTACCCAGTCATCAAGCTCAACCATTAGGCGAGCAACCTCACCATAACGCGCCTCGGTGGTATCCATCAACGGTGAAAAACCGAGCAAAAGCATGCGTACCGCTGCCGCTGCAAAGATGAACCACATTAAGTTTCGGCTGGTCATATAGGATTGGTAGGTTAGATATCACTGGGAGCCATCACTAAGCAGACGCGAAAGCTTAACGCGGATTAGCCGTGCCATCTCCTTTGTCTCGTGAGGGCTACTGGCAACTTCCGTAGCGACAATGGGACGAAGGCAAGACGCCGATGACTACAACTTTTAACAATTTTTACGCTCACTAGGGATTGTCTCGTCTACGTGTAGCCCGTTAATATTTGCTCAATGCAAACACGAGTCACACGCATCGAAGCAATTATTCCTACGCTAGCCAGGCGCGAAGATCTTGCACACCTTGAGGGGCGGATGCGTAGTGCAATCCAAAGTGTCGAAAGCACCCTTCACAAAGAGCTCACCAGCCAAACCTGGCTGATCGTCAAATGGGTCTCAGGTCTGCTGGTCACACTTTTACCAAGCCTGATGGCAGCAACGTTTTACATCGCGCGGTACTTAAACTAGCCACGCGCGATTCCCGGCCAGTGACGCGAGCCTAACGGTCGCGCTCAGTTGCAAACGTGCAAAACGCTAAGAGCGCCTCTTTGGCGACCGACTCTGGGAACGCATCTAAAGCTTGTCTGGCCATGTCGGCCTCGGCCACTGCACTGCGCTGGGCATGCTCAAGCGCACCGGTGTCATGAATCGCTTGCGCAACCGCATCAAAATCAGCCTCTCCCTTCTCAATCGCCTGTTTAACAAGCTCTTTTTGAGAGTGAGTGCCAACTTCCATAACACGAATTAATGGCAAAGTCGGCTTGCCTTCCCTCAGGTCGTCACCTACGTTTTTACCCAAAGCACCGACATCTCCGCTGTAATCCAACACGTCATCCACTAACTGGAATGCTGTCCCAATGTGTCGACCGTAGGCTGCCGCGGCGTCTCGTTGCCCAGGGGTAGCGCCAGCCAACACAGCGCCAGCCTCCGCGGCAGCCTCAAAGAGTTTGGCCGTTTTGAACCGTACTACTTGCAAATAGCGTGCCTCGGATACGTCCGGATCGTGAACATTGAGCAGCTGCAGGACCTCGCCCTCGGCGATAACGGTCGTCGCACCCGACATAATCTGCATAATCCGCATGTCGTCGACATCGACCATCATCTCAAAAGCACGGGAATACAGGTAATCACCCACTAAGACACTCGCAGCATTGCCAAATACCGCGTTGGCCGTGCTGCGACCTCGCCTCAGGGCAGATTCATCGACCACGTCGTCGTGCAGCAGGGTCGCCGTGTGTATGAATTCGACCACGGCAGCCATCAAATGCTGGTGATCCCCCCGATACCCCAGGGCCTGCGCGACTAATAGGACCAGGGCTGGGCGCATGCGCTTGCCGCCCGCCCCGATAATGTAATCACCGATCGTGCGGATCAGCACGACCTCGGAATTGAGGCGGGAGCGGATCACGGCATCAACTGCAGCCATGTCCTGAGCCACGGGGGCCAACAGATTTGAGAGCTTATGCACGAGACTTTCTTTTGACTTTCAAGTGGTTAGACGCTATTATGTCTGGCTCGGCGTTTTGCCGAGATTCCATTTGCACTAAAACAAGAGGTTAACCCATGTACGCGGTCGTAAAAACTGGTGGCAAGCAGTATCGCATTGCTACTGGCGAAAAACTTAAAATAGAACAGATACCGGCAGACATTGGGCAAGAGATTACGCTAGACCAGGTGTTATCCGTAGGCGAAGGCGACCAATTAAAGATTGGCACCCCGCTTGTGGCTGGCGCAGTGGTTAAAGCTACAGTTCTTGCGCAAGGACGCCACGCCAAGGTCACGATCTTCAAGATGCGTCGTCGCAAGCACTATCAGAAGCATCAGGGCCACCGTCAAAACTACACCGAGATTCTCATTGGTGAAATCACGGCTTAATTGCCTGTTTCATCGAATCACGGACAGCACCAGGAGTAAAGCATGGCACAGAAAAAAGGCGGGGGCTCTACCCGCAACGGTCGCGACTCAGAATCGAAACGTCTAGGCGTTAAAGCCTACGGCGGCGAACTGATCCCGGCCGGTTCAATCATCGTGCGTCAGCGCGGTACAACGTTTCACCCCGGCACCAATGTTGGTATCGGCAAGGATCACACTCTTTATGCGTTAACCGACGGTCACGTTAAGTTTGCAGTCAAAGGCAAGCTCAGCAAATCGACTGTGTCGATTATCGCGGCAGAGTAATCCGCCAGTCAGTCCAAAAAGCCCTGTCGCACGCGGCAGGGCTTTTTATTTAACGGTAACCACCTATGAAATTCGTCGACGAAGCCACCATTGAAGTCATTGCCGGAAAAGGTGGCAACGGCTCGCACAGCTTTCGCCGCGAAAAATTCATCCCGAAGGGTGGCCCAGATGGCGGCGACGGCGGAAAAGGTGGCAGCGTCCTTGCAACCGCTGATCGCAACATCAACACACTGATTGATTTTCGTTACGCGCGCAAGCATGTAGGCCGCAACGGTGAACACGGCCGTGGAGCGGACCAATATGGCGCAGCGGCGGATGACATCACGCTGCGCGTACCTGTTGGCACGATTATTTTTGACGCTGAGACCGGCGAAGAGCTCTTCGACATGACCCGCCACGGCCAAAAAGTTGTGCTGGCTGCAGGTGGCGCTGGCGGACTCGGTAACGTGCACTTCAAGTCCAGCGTGAATCGCGCCCCGAAGCAATGGACGCCCGGAAAAGAGGGTGAACATCGGCGCTTGCGTATGGAACTCAAAGTTCTTGCAGACGTGGGCTTGCTTGGCATGCCCAATGCCGGCAAATCAACGCTAATCAGCCGCATATCGAATGCCAGACCAAAGATTGCGGACTACCCCTTTACGACCCTGCACCCAAACCTCGGCGTTGTAAGAACCTCTGAATCACGCAGCTTCGTTGTCGCAGATATTCCAGGGTTAATTGAGGGCGCCTCTGAGGGCGCGGGGCTTGGTCATCTTTTCTTGCGGCATCTGTCACGCACGCGGATTCTGTTGCACATCGTCGATGTATCTTCGCATGATCCAGACGAGGATGCCGTTGCACGCGCAGTAGGCGAGGCGCGCGCCATTGTCGAAGAATTACGTCTGTATGACGAAACGCTCTACAACAAGCCTCGCTGGCTCGTGCTGAACAAACTCGACATGGTTCCCGATCCAGAGGACGTAAAAAAGCGCTTCTGTAAAGAATACAAATGGAAAGGTCCTGTGTATGCGATCTCTGCCCTTTCTGGCGATGGCACACAGCAGCTGATCTGGGATCTGCAGGACGCGATCGACGCCTATCGTCAAGAGGATAATATTGCGGAAGATAAAGCGGACGGCACCTATATCGCAGAAGATCCACGTTTTGACGAAACCCGCAGCGACGGGCCAGCACCCACCACTGACTAAGCACTGTCACCAACCATGACCGCCTCCGCAACGCAAGTCTCTGTCATCGCCTCCGCTTCACGCATCGTGTCCAAGGTCGGCTCCTCGCTTGTCACAAACGATGGCAAGGGCTTGGATCGCGAAGCTGTTGCGCACTGGGCCGGGCAAATTGCCGCCTTGCGACAACAGGGCAAGCAAGTTGTACTCGTATCAAGCGGCGCGATCGCCGAGGGCATGGCGCGACTCGGTTGGGACAAGCGCCCAACCTCGATGCATGAGTTACAAGCGGCCGCAGCCGTCGGGCAAATGGGGTTGGCACAGGCCTACGAAGTCGCGTTTGCAAAGCACAATCTGCGCACGGCCCAAATTCTACTTACGCACGAAGACTTGGCAGACAGACAGCGTTATCTCAACGCGCGCTCGACCCTCTTCGCCTTATTACGACTCGGCGTCGTTCCCATCGTCAACGAAAACGATACTGTCGCAACCGACGAAATCGCTGTCGGTGATAACGACACCCTAGGTGCACTTGTCACCAACCTTATTGAGGCAGATGCCCTCATCATCCTGACCGATCAGCGCGGGCTCTACGATTCGGACCCCCGCAAGAACCCTGATGCCAAATTTGTGGCCCATGCACGTGCCGGGGACTTAAGCCTTGAAGCGATGGCAGGCGGGACGGGCTCGGGTATCGGCAAGGGCGGAATGCTCACGAAAATACTGGCGGCAAAACGTGCGGCGCGCAGCGGCGCACATACGGTGATCGCCTCCGGACGCGAGCAAGACGTCATGGTTCGCCTGGCGGCCGGCGAATGCATTGGCTCAGAGCTGCGTGCCGAGCTTCCAGTGCTGTCTGCCCGAAAACAATGGATGGCCGATCACCTGAGGCTGCGAGGTCAGCTTATTCTGGATGCGGGCGCTACGCGAGCCTTGCTTGAAGAAGGAAAAAGCTTGCTCCCAATCGGTGTCAAAGAGGTCAGGGGTGAGTTTGAAACAGGCGATGTGGTTGCCTGTATCGACCCGACCGGCAAGGAATGCGCACGCGGCCTAGTGAACTACTCTGCCTCAGACGCACGCCGAATCATGGGTCAACCCTCGACCAATATCGCGGACATTCTGGGTAGCGTCTCAGAAACGGAACTGATGCACCGCGACAATCTGATCATTCTAGACTGAGTTCTTAGGGATTCTTCTCCCAAACGAAGCAAGAAGCCCTATACTTTGCACCATTATGCGGGGGTACTTGGCAATGTCGCCAGGTTGAGAGAGTCCCTTCGTACCAGTACGGATAATGCCGATGCTGGGAGCGCATTCCAGCATCTCTGGAATAGGTCCCGATTCGGCTCCAATCAATTATTTGGAGCGATTCTATGAATGCCAACCCAAAATTTCTAGCTGCTACCGCCGAAGTGGATGCGGCCGCAGTTGCACCCTTACCTAAATCGCGCAAGATCTACGAAACAGGGTCACGCCCCGATATCCGTGTGCCCTTTCGCGAGATCGAACAAGAAGATACTGCCACCTCCTTCGGTGGCGAAAAAAACCCTCCGCTCACTGTGTATGACACGAGCGGCCCCTACACGGACCCAAGCGTAAAAATCGATATCCGTCGAGGACTGCCGGAACTGCGTCGTGCTTGGATAGATGAGCGCGGCGACACAGAATTGCTTGCGGGGCCGAGTAGCGTGTACGGTCAAGAGCGTCTCACCGATCCCAAACTCACTGCGATGCGCTTTGATTTGCGCCGCCATCCACGACGCGCCAAGACTGGTGCCAACGTTTCGCAAATGCATTATGCGCGTCGGGGCATCATTACTCCCGAAATGGAGTTTGTGGCGATTCGCGAGAATCTACGCCGCGAGCAATACATTGAAAGTGTTCGTGCAACGGGCCCTGAGGGCGAAAAAATGGCCAAGCGTATGCTGCGCCAGCACCCCGGTGAGTCCTTTGGCGCATCGATTCCGCACTTAATTACACCCGAGTTCGTGCGCGACGAAATCGCACGCGGCCGCGCAATTATCCCTGCAAACATCAATCACCCTGAAGTCGAGCCGATGGCAATCGGACGTAACTTTTTGGTCAAGATCAACGCAAACATCGGCAACTCCGCAGTGAGCTCTGGCATCGCTGAAGAAGTTGAAAAAATGACGTGGTCGATTCGCTGGGGTGGCGACACCGTGATGGATCTGTCCACAGGCAAACATATTCACGAAACGCGCGAGTGGATTATCCGCAATTCGCCGGTGCCAATCGGTACTGTACCTATTTATCAAGCGCTCGAAAAAGTGGACGGTAAAGCAGAAGACCTGACATGGGAAATTTTCCGCGATACGTTGATCGAGCAAGCCGAGCAAGGCGTGGACTATTTCACGATCCACGCGGGTGTGCGTCTGCCCTTTATTCCTATGACTGCAGACCGGATGACGGGCATCGTGTCACGTGGCGGCTCAATCATGGCCAAGTGGTGCCTGGCGCACCATAAAGAAAGCTTCTTGTACGAACGTTTCGAAGAAATTTGCGAAATCATGAAGGCTTATGACGTGAGCTTCTCTCTTGGCGATGGTCTGCGTCCCGGTTCAGGCTTTGACGCCAATGACGAAGCACAGTTTGCCGAGCTAAAGACCTTGGGCGAACTTACCAAGGTTGCTTGGAAGCATGATGTGCAGGTCATGATCGAAGGTCCAGGCCACGTGCCGATGCAGTTGATCAAAGAAAACATGGAGATGCAGCTTAAGCACTGCGACGAAGCCCCCTTCTACACACTGGGACCACTGACAACCGATATCGCACCTGGCTACGATCACATCACCTCGGGCATCGGCGCTGCGCTGATTGGTTGGTACGGTACGGCTATGCTTTGCTATGTCACACCCAAGGAGCACCTGGGTCTGCCAAACAAAAAGGACGTGAAGGACGGGATCATCACATACAAGATTGCTGCGCATGCGGCAGATTTGGCCAAGGGCCACCCAGGCGCGGCAATTCGCGACAACGCACTTTCTAAGGCGCGTTTTGAATTCCGCTGGGATGATCAGTTCAACTTAGGACTTGACCCTGATACAGCAAAAGATTTTCATGACGAGACACTTCCCAAGGACTCAATGAAAGTGGCGCACTTCTGTTCGATGTGCGGCCCACATTTCTGCAGCATGAAAATCACGCAAGACGTACGCGACTATGCTCAAAAGCAAGGCCTGGCCAACGATGCAGCACTCAAGGCCGGCATGCAGGAAAAGGCCGTCGAGTTCGTCAAGAAGGGTTCCGAGATTTACCATAAGACTTAACCGCGTAACCCTGCACCACTGATGACAACGACCAGACTGTCTCTCGTGAACGCCGCAAAGGGCGTTGGCTGTCTGGTCATTGTCATCCACCATCTAGCGGTCTACGGGCCGATGTCTGAAGTAATCGGTGCGCAATACCCTAAGTTGATCGATGCGCTTGTCACCTACGGCAAGCTCGCGGTCCAAATGTTTTTTGTCTTTGGCGGCTATTTTGTTGCCGCACAAATGGCGCCCCGGGCGATGCCCACTGCTGTCACAGCGCCCGCACTAATCTGGCGACGCTACAAACGACTCATTCCGCCCTTTTTGTTTGCCGTCGCGCTTGCAGCGCTTATTACGGCGTTAGTGCGCCCCTGGTTTATCCACGACTCGCTATCGGGTGCGCCAACAATTGGTCAGTTACTCGCGCATGTTTTTTTGCTGTACGACCTGATTGGCCTCGAAGCACTCTCAGCAGGGGTTTGGTATGTCGCGATTGATTTTCAACTGTTTGCGCTGACTGCAGTTTTTACCGCACTATGCTGGCGGATGCCCTTAGGTTTGCAACGCCTTTACCCACTGCTTATCACTGCGTTCACGGCCGTTTCTCTGTGGATGCTGAATCGTAATGAGTCGCTAGAGGCCTACGCACCATTTTT
>CAMCWG010000073.1 GCA_945882005.1 Bordetella parapertussis | reverse complement strand
GTTCCACAGCATGAGCAGTGAAAACGAAAAAATCATTAAGAGGATGGTGCGTCGGATATCCATTCTTGCCTAAATAAAGGTGCTAACCAGGTGAGGCTCGCAGTTTAGCGTTAATCAGCGTGCTCGCGGGGGCTTGGCTGTTTGGGGCGCGGTGGTTGGCTGACGGGGTCATGCCCGCCCACAGCCCAGGGGTGACAGCGGCATAAACGTTTTGTTGCGAGATACGTCCCGCGCAAAGCGCCTTGCGTTTCAATCGCTTCAATTGCATAAGAAGAACAGGTTGGTGTGAAGCGACAGCTTTGACCGACCCAGGGACTAAGGAAAAACTTGTAAAACCTAATGGGTGCAATTAAAAGCGCTTTGATCATTTTCGCGCTCGCGCAAAATGTGCATCGGCTTCCTGCCGGGCCGCCAGTTTGAGTGCGGTTAACGAAATGTTTTCAATGCGGCGATGTAGCCGCACGACGTAATCTGCAGCGGGTAGTTCTAAACGCTTTGCACGGAAGGCCTCGCGTACAACACGCTTAAGCGCATTGCGAGTGCTTGCTAACTGAGCGTGGCGTTTGGCCATTACCAACCCTAAGCGCGCCTGAGGCGGGGTGAGAGGCTGTACGTCTGTCGCGACAGCGTGGTGTGCTGTCACAATGAAATACGCCCCACGGGCAACTCGCCGCCCAGATAAGGCGGCAGCATATTCAGTGGGGCGGTGCAAGCGCGCCGCCGCGGGGAACGTGGCGCGAGACATTTCAAGTGTAGCGTTGCCTGGTGGCGAAAAAGCCCGTGGCAATCGCTACAAGCCGGTTTAGACGGCTAAACGCTTGCGGCCTTTGGCGCGACGAGCGTTGATGACAGCGCGGCCACCACGGGTTTTCATGCGGACGCGAAAGCCGTGCGTGCGCTTGCGGCGGGTGACTGATGGCTGGTAGGTACGTTTCATGATGTATGGCCCAACAAAGAGCGAAAAAGTTTAGGGTAATCCCGAAAAGCCCTCCATTTCATCAAAAAACGTGAAGTAAGTCAAATGTTTACCGTAAAAATACGGTTTGGGACTGAAATTAGCCTGTGGATAACCTAGCGCCTGACAGGGTAGAATTGGGGTTTACTTAGCGAGTCACATGAACGAGTTCTGGCAGTCCTGCATCGCACACTTGGAGCAGGAGTTTCCCCCTCAGCAAATCAGTGCGTGGATACGTCCACTGGTTCCGCTCGCCTTTGATGAAACTGGCTCACAACTTCGAATCGCTGCACCCAACCGATTTAAATTAGATTGGGTACGTAAAAACTTTTCGCATCAAATAGAAAGCTTTGCAACGACATGGTTCAAGAAACCTGTTTATTTGCAACTAGAGTTATCTGCTGCCGCAACTGATCGAACCAAAGCACCGGCGCCGCAACCGTCAGTCTCCGCGACGACGTATGGTGGATCAGTTAACGAACACGCACCTGCACAAACGCCGTTACCTTCAGCAAACAATACCGACGCGCAGTTGTCTGGCGCAATCGACAATCGATCGCGACTCAACGTTGAGTTGACCTTCGATAACTTTGTGACCGGTAAAGCCAATCAGCTCGCGCGTGCTGCGGCACTACAGGTAGCCGAAAACCCAGGCATCTCTTACAACCCTCTTTTTCTATATGGTGGTGTCGGGCTTGGTAAAACGCACTTAATTCATGCCATTGGAAATGCCATGGTTGCTGCCGGGCGCGGTGTGCGTGTGCGCTATGTCCACGCTGATCAATATGTGTCGGACGTCGTCAAAGCATATCAGCGCAAGGCCTTTGACGACTTTAAGCGTTACTACCACTCGCTAGACTTGCTACTGATTGATGACATTCAGTTTTTTTCAGGCAAAAACCGTACGCAAGAAGAATTCTTTTATGCGTTCGAGGCGATGGTTGCGCAGCGCAAACAAATTATCATTACAAGTGATACCTACCCAAAAGAGCTCGAAGGTATCGACACGCGTTTGATCTCGCGCTTTGACTCTGGCTTAACGGTCGCCATTGAGCCGCCGGAGCTTGAAATGCGTGTAGCCATCTTGTTGCGCAAAGCTGAACAAGAGGGTCTCGCCATGCCAGAGGAGGTCGCTTTCTTTATCGCGAAGCATTTGCGTAGCAACGTGCGCGAACTTGAGGGCGCTTTGAAAAAGGTTGTTGCCTACGCAAGGTTTCATGGACGAGACGTCGCAAACGTCGACACATGTAAAGATGCTTTAAAGGACTTACTCTCGGTATCGAGTGGCCAAGTCACGGTCGAAAACATTCAAAAGACTGTTGCCGATTTCTACAAAATTAAGGTTGCCGATATGTATTCGAAACGGCGACCTGCAAACATTGCGATGCCGCGTCAGGTCGCGATGTACCTTGCTAAAGAACTGACGCAAAAAAGCCTGCCCGACATTGGAGACATGTTTGGCGGGCGCGACCACACCACTGTTTTGCACGCGGTACGCAAGATATCGGACTTGCGCGCCAAACAGGCAGACCTGAACCATACACTGCATGTGCTTGAACAAACTTTAAAGGGATAATCCATGCAACTTGTACAGACCCCACGCGACGCGCTGCTCAAGCCGCTTTCAACCGTAGCCGGTATTGTCGAGCGTCGGCACACTTTGCCGATTCTCGCCAATATTTTGCTGCGCAAAGAGGCCAACCGTGTTTCTTTCATTGCAACAGACCTAGAGGTTCAAATCACCACGCACGCCGATTTTGGTGTGGGTGCAGAAACCGAATCCTTGACCGTTGCAGCGCGCAAGCTTGTAGATATTTTGCGCGCGTTGCCTGATACGGGCGACGTGAAACTGTCGACAGCAAGCGGAAAACTAGCGGTGCAATCAGGCAAGAGTCGGTTTTCGCTCCAAACCTTGGCAGCGACAGAGTTTCCAACGATGACGCAGCCAACGCGCTGGGATGTCTCGTTGACCCTCACGCGTAAAACGCTCAAGCATTTGTTCAACATGGCGCACTTTGCCATGGCACAACAAGATATCCGTTATTACTTGAACGGAATGTTGCTTGTGTTTGAGCCAGGCCAGTTGCACGCGGTTGCAACCGATGGTCACCGGCTCGCGCACAGCTCGACACCGGCTGAGGGCATTAGCGCCAAGCATGAAGTCATCGTGCCGCGCAAAACGGTTTTGGAAATGCAACGTCTGCTAGATGAGAGCGAAGAGCCGGTGACCATTGACGTGGCGCCAGGACAAATTCGTTTCTCCTTTGGACACGTTGAGCTGGTATCGAAACTAGTTGAGGGCAAGTTCCCAGATTTTAATCGTGTCATCCCAACCAACTACACGCGTCACTTTGATGTGTCGCGCGAAGTTCTGCAGGGCTGCTTGCAGCGCGCCGCGATTTTGACGACTGACAAGTTTCGCAGTGTGCGCCTACAGCTCGCACAACATGTGTTGAAGATTTCTTCAACCAACGCCGAGCAAGAAGAAGCGCAAGAAGAAATCGATATTGATTATGGTCACGAGGCTTTAGATGTTGGATTCAACGTCAGCTATTTGCTAGATTTCTTGGCCAACGTCAAAGCTGAAACGATTCGCTGGTCTGTCATGCCAGACGCGAACGCCTCAGCCCTTATTACTCTGCCTGACGACGAATCATTTAAATATGTCGTCATGCCAATGCGGATCTAGACATGTCAGAAAATAAAGAGCTATCAGGCCAGCACTCACCAGACAATGATGCGTATGGTGCCGATTCGATCAAGATGCTTAAAGGTCTTGAAGCGGTTCGTAAACGTCCTGGGATGTATATCGGCGATACATCGGACGGTACCGGCCTGCACCATATGGTGTTTGAGGTTGTCGACAACGCGATTGATGAGGCCTTAGCTGGCCATTGCGATGACATCGTCGTCACGATCCATGGTGATAACTCCATCTCTGTAACGGACAACGGTCGCGGCATTCCGACTGATATCCACAAGGATGATGAGTTTGCACGTAGTGCGGCTGAAATTGTTTTGACGGAGCTGCATGCTGGCGGTAAGTTCGATCAAAACTCCTACAAAGTCTCCGGTGGTTTGCACGGCGTGGGCGTGTCATGTGTGAACGCGTTGTCGTCGTGGTTAAAGTTGACGATCCGTCGTAATGGCCAAGTGCATGAAATGGAGTTTCGCAAGGGTGAGCGCGTCGCACCTTTGGCGGTAACAGGTACAACAGAAAATCGCGGGACTGAAGTCCACTTTTTAGCGGATACCGATATTTTTAATAACGTCGAGTACCACTACGAAATTTTGTCTAAGCGGTTGCGTGAACTTTCGTTCTTGAACAATGGCGTCAAGATTCGCTTGGTGGATCAGCGGCAAGGTAAAGAAGAGAACTTTGCATTCTCTGGTGGTTGTAAAGGATTCGTCGAATACATTAATCGCAGCAAAACGGTATTGCATCCGAACGTGTTCTCAGTGAGTACGGATTCAAATGCTGGTGGCACCTTGGTAGGTGTGGATGTCGCGATGCAGTGGAATGATGGCTACAACGAGCAGGTGCTTTGTTTTACCAACAATATTCCACAGCGCGATGGCGGCACGCACTTGACCGGTTTGCGCGCAGCGATGACCCGCATCTTGAATAAGTACATCGGCGACAATGAAATGGCCAAGAAGGCCAAAGTTGAAACCACAGGTGACGATATGCGTGAGGGCTTGACCTGCGTGCTGTCGGTCAAGGTGCCCGAGCCTAAATTCAGCAGCCAGACAAAAGACAAGTTGGTATCGAGCGAAGTGCGTCCTGCCGTTGAAGAGGCAGTCGCCCGCACGCTTGAAACGTGGTTGTTAGAAAACCCGATTGATGCGAAAGCGTTATGTGCCAAGGTTGTTGAGGCTGCGCGTGCGCGTGAAGCAGCGCGCAAGGCGCGCGAGATGACCCGCCGCAAGAGCGTGTTAGAGGGCGCAGGCCTGCCAGGCAAGCTCGCAGATTGCCAAGAGAAAGATCCCGCGCTGTGCGAGTTGTATATCGTCGAGGGAGACTCTGCGGGTGGTTCGGCCAAGCAAGGCCGTGACCGCAAGTTCCAGGCCATATTGCCTTTGCGCGGCAAAGTATTGAACGTTGAAAAGGCACGCTTTGATAAATTGATTTCGAGCGAGCAAATCACAACGCTGATCACTGCGCTCGGAACCAGTATTGGGCCCGACTTTAACGTTGAGAAGCTTCGCTATCACCGAATCATCATCATGACCGATGCTGACGTTGATGGTGCGCATATTCGGACATTATTACTGACGCTGCTTTATCGACAAATGCCTGAGCTTGTCGAGCGCGGCTATATCTATATTGCACAGCCACCGCTTTATAAAGTGAAGGCGGGTAAAGATGAGCGCTATCTGAAAGATGAGGTTGAAGAGTCTAGCTACATGTTGCAACTCTCCCTTAAAGAGGCTTCCCTCGTTGCACAGGCGGGTGCCGCAGCAATTACTGGAGATGCCTTAGCAGAACTTGCCAAGCAGTATGTGATGGCGGGTGGTGTGATCGCCCGCCTTGGCCGCTTCATGGATGAGCGTACGTTGTCTGCCATCGTCGGCGGGGCAACGGTTGAGCTCGACACGCAAGAGCAGGCTGAGGCTTCGGCTAAGCGCTTGCACGCCGGCTTACAAGATCCTTTGCTACCGCATCAGGTCGATGTTGTTGCAGAGTTCCATCAGAGCGCGGAAAAATATCGTTTGATTGTTCGTCGCAAACACCACGGCAACGTGCGTGTCACGGTGCTTGATCATGACTTCGTACGTGGTGCAGATTACGCCATCTTGGCACGTGCTGCCGCAACGTTCCAGGGCTTGATAGGTAAGGGCGCAATGGTCGCACGCGGTGAGGGTGAAAAACGCAAAGAGGTGATGGTTGCCGATTTCCGCGAGGCGATGCAATGGTTGCGTTCAGAGGCTGAGCGTAATGTTAGTAAGCAACGCTATAAGGGCCTGGGTGAAATGAACCCAGCCCAGTTGTGGGAGACCACGATGGACCCAACGGTGCGTCGCTTGTTGCGTGTGCAGATTGAAGACGCGATTGCCGCGGATGAAATCTTTACAACGCTGATGGGTGACAACGTTGAGCCGCGCCGTGCCTTCATCGAAACCCATGCTTTGCAAGCTGCCCACCTCGACGTTTAACCCAAGCATATGATCACGAGCTTTTTTTGCCCGACGACGATTTATATGGGCGAGGGCTCATATAAAAAAATTGCTGAGGTGATTGCAAAGCTTGCATGCCAACGCATGTTCATTGCGCTGGATGCAGCTTTGCTTAAAAGCGAGTTTTACGCTGGCGTGGCGGACCTCTTGAGGGAGGCGAACATATCTACGGCGCTCTTCACTGAGATCGAGCCTGATCCGAGTGCACACACGGTTGAGAAAGCCTTTGCGGTTTGTGACGCGCACAAGGCGACCGTGATCTTGGCAATTGGTGGAGGCAGCACCATCGATGTGGCGAAAGCCGTTGGTATCCTCGCCACAAATGGCGGGCGTATTCATGATTACGAGGGGATCGAAAAGTTCTCGACCCCTGCCCTTCCTTTGATTGCGATCCCGACTACAGCGGGAACGGGCTCAGAGGTCTCAGGTTCCTGTGTCATTACGGACACTGAAAAAAATCTCAAAATGTCGATTCGCCATGCAGCATTGAATCCGGCACCGTTTGCGATTCTTGATCCTCTGGCCTTGCGCACGGTACCAGCACATGTTGCGGCACACTCGGGCATTGACGCGTTTGTGCATGCGTTTGAGTCGTATATTTCGCTCGGATCAAATTTGATGACTGACGCGATTAACCTGCAAGCGATGGCGTTATTGGCAGGTAATATCCGTCAGTTTGTGGCGAATCGGCACAATTCGACAGCTGCGATGAATATGCTGTGTGGATCTGCGCTGGCGGGGATTACGTTTGGTCAGACGGGCCTGGGTAACGTGCACTGTATGGCGCGATTTGTCGGCGCCGAGTTTCACTTGTCTCACGGCTTGTCGAATGCCGTGTGTTTGCCACATGTTGCAAAGTTCAACTTGCTGGCAGTTCCTGAAAAATTCGCGCGTGTCGCTGAAGTAATGGGTTGCCCGGTTCAAGGGTTACCCACGCTGCAGGCAGCACACGCTGCTGTAGACGCCATCACCGCCTTGTGCGCAGATTTGTCGATCCCCGCGCGTTTGCGCGATGTGGGCGCCAAGCAAGAGTACTTTGATGACATGGCAAAAGCGTGTTTTGCGGCAAACTACAACCGCTGGAACCCACGTCACACAACGGTTGCTGACTTCAGATCGCTATTTGATCAGGCCTACTGACCCCAAGTTACCAAGCTGAGCTGGCTTCCCACAGAACGGGAAGCTTTTTTTGTTGCGCACGTCGAAATAGATCAAGCAAGGTGAAGGATCGTTGGCGCAAGCTAACAGGCTGAGCCAGCGGGTGGATTGGCTCATCTGGGTCGTCGTCGGCTTGGGCTGTTTTTTCTTGGGCGATTGCGGCCTCGAGCAAAGCGATGGCTTCGCCGAGTTGTTCAGGCATCCATACCCCACGGGTTTCAAGCTCAGGGCCATCGAGTTTGCCGATGATTTTTAAAAGCGGCTTGGCATGCTGGGACAGCATCAGGACATCGGCACCAGCCTTGCTGCTAAAGGTAACAAGCATCGCGACTCCTTTATTAAGTGTTGAGTCAATGTAAACCATAATTCAGGCTATGATTTGAGGCCTCAACCTGTCGTCTATTACGCCCATGCTCCTCGAGCAACAAAACACTCTCATTTCTTGCCTGAAAAAGGCCGTAGCCGGCGTTCTGCCTGAGGCAGAACCAACCATTATCCTTGAGCGCCCGAAAGTCGCTGCGCACGGAGATCTGGCCACCAACGTTGCGATGCAACTCGCCAAACCAGCAAAACGCAATCCGCGCGAATTAGCGCAGGCCATCGTTGATGCGCTGATGGGCGACCCCAACGCAACAGCCATTATTGCGCAAGCTGAGCTAGCGGGCCCTGGGTTCATTAACTTCAGACTGACCCATGCTGCGCGCAGCGCTGTATTGCCTCTGATCGCGCAGCTTGGTGATGCGTACGGTCGCGCACCACGCAAAGATCAAAAAGTGTTGGTTGAGTTCGTATCCGCAAACCCAACCGGGCCCCTGCATGTTGGTCACGCGCGTCAGGCTGCGCTCGGTGATGCACTTTGCCGCTTGTTTGATGCAAGCGGTTTTGACGTGAGCCGCGAGTTTTATTACAACGACGCCGGCAATCAGATTCAAAACCTGGCGATCAGCGTCCAGGCACGCGCGCAAGGTGTCAGCACAGACTCACCTGACTATCCCGCAGATGGCTATAAGGGTGAGTACATCGCCGACATCGCGAAAGAATTTGTCGCGAAGGCGAGTGCCAACGCAAGTGATGGTGAGCCGGTGTTCGCCAATGGCAATCTTGAGGATTTGGATAACATTCGTCGCTTCGCTGTCACGTATTTACGGCATGAGCAAGATTTAGATTTGCAGGCGTTTGGCTTGGCGTTTGATCACTACTATCTTGAGAGCTCGTTGTATACCTCGGGCCGCGTAGAAAACACGGTCAACCAATTGGTTGCTAGCGGCCACACCTATGAAAGCGAGGGTGCGTTATGGTTGCGCACCACCGAGTTGGGAACGGGCGATGACAAAGACCGTGTTATGCGTAAGTCTGAAGGTGGCTATACATATTTTGTTCCAGATGTGGCGTATCACGTCACAAAATGGGAGCGTGGCTTTACGCGCGCGATCAATATTCAAGGTAGTGATCATCACGGCACGATTGCACGGGTGCGCGCGGGGCTGCAAGCGTTGAGCTTGGGTATCCCAGCTGATTATCCTGCGTATGTTCTACACAAGATGGTGAAGGTTATTCGCGGCGGTGAAGAGGTCAAGATCTCTAAGCGCGCAGGCAGCTACGTCACGATGCGTGATTTGATCGAATGGGTTGGCCGCGATGCGGTGCGATTCTTTTTGATACAGCGCCGTGCGGATACCGAGTTTGTCTTTGATGTTGACTTGGCGAGATCGCAAAGCGAAGAGAACCCTGTCTACTACATTCAATACGCCCACGCCCGTATTTGCTCAATGCTGTCGCAAGCTGGGCTGTCCGCGGCTGAGCTACATGCGGCTTGCGTCGATCTGCTGCAGGCGCCGTCAGAGCTGGCGCTTATGCAGCGTCTGGCCGAGTTCCCCGCATTAGTTTCGCAGGCAGCGCTCGAGTTGTCGCCGCATTTGGTGGCGTTCTGGTTGAGAGACTGTGCCGCAGATTTTCATGGTTGGTATAACGCCGAGCGAGTGCTGGTTGACGACATTGCGCTCAAGCAAGCACGGTTGCGCCTAGCGGATGCAACGCGTCAGGTGATTGCGAATGGTTTAGAGTTGTTGGGCGTATCTGCACCTGAGAGGATGTAAGAGACACAACATGGCAAAACACAAATCGTCTGGTGGAAGTACGTTATACGGGCTGCTAGCAGGCTTGGTCATTGGCCTGATGGTTGCGGCTGGTGTTGCCTATTACGTTGTGAAAGCGCCAATGCCGTTTTATGACAAGGCGAGCCGTACACCCGATGCGCCAGGTGCACCAGACCCGCGTCAGGCGCCGGATCCCAACGCTGGTATGGGTGGCCGCGACTCAGGCAGTGCTAGTGCGGCCTCCGAGCCCCCCACTCCCTCTGCTGGTTCGGCACCTACAGCTAACGTGCCGGCACCAACAGGTAGTGATGCCCTAGGCTCTTTGATCGCCACGTTGACTCCAACCGCACCTGCGGCCGGCGGAAATACGAACGCGAATCCGCGCCCCAAGGCTGAGCCATTGCCGCCGCCACCCAGCCAGCCACAAACAGCCCCTGTATCTGGCGGGCCTTACTTCTTGCAGGTTGGCTCTTTCCGCGTGCTGGAAGATGCGGAGTCCTTGCGCGCAAGGATCATACTCTTAGGCATGCCAGTAGAAATTCAGCGTGCTGAGGTTAATGGGTTGCAGGTAAATCGTGTGCGCGTTGGTCCCTTCGCGCGCATCGATGACATGAATCAAATTCGCACAAAGCTGGGCCAGGAAAAAATCCCGACAGCAGTGGTTCGACAGTAAAGCCGCAAATTTTAAGGATTATTCAGATATGAAACTTTTCTCAAAAGTAATGCTTGCGATGGCAAGCTTGATGTTGATGTCGTTTACTGCGACAAGTCACGCGCAGAGCGGTGCACCAGCTAAAGCAAAGTATGTTGAGTTGAGCCCTGCGCAGCCAACTGAGCCTGGAAAAATTGAAGTCCAGGAGTTCTTTTCTTATGCGTGTTCACACTGCGCTGTCATCGAACCGTTGTTGCAAAAATGGATGAAGACAGTCCCAGCAGATGTGGTTGTTAAACATGTGCCCGTTGCATTTAATGCAAGTATGAAGCCCTTGCAGCGCTTGTATTACACGCTCGAGGCAATGGGCCGGCTCGATTTGCACCTAAAAGTATTTGATGCAATTCACGAACAGAAAAAGCGCCTGTTCACAAAAGCAGAAATCACAACCTGGATTGTTTCGCAGGGAGTTGATCGTGCAAAATTCGAAGCGGCGTTTGAATCCTTTGGTGTGTCGTCCAAAGCAGGCCGTGCTGATCAGCTCGTGACGGCCTATCGTGTGCAAGGTACACCGACTATGTCGGTAGCGGGTCGTTTTGTGACCTCGCCATCGGAAGCCGGTGGTTACCAAGAAACCATCGATGTCGCCAGTGGCCTGATTACTCAGGTGCGCGGCAAATAGTTTGCGGCCTGCTTGAGGTCGGTGATTAAGTCGTCAACGTCCTCAAGCCCGATATGAAACCGCAGTAAGGCGTTAGGGCTGTGTTTCCAGTAACTGTGCGCAGCCAGCGTGCTTGGATCAACCCACTGCACCAGGCTTTCATAGCCTCCCCACGAAAAACCAATTCCAAACAGCGTGAGTGCATCGACGTAAGCCTTCGCTGCGTCCGGTGAGCACTTGAACTCGACGGACAGCATCCCATTGGCGCCAGTACAGTCTCGCTGCCATAGCGCATAGCCTGCGTCTTTATGCCAGGCGGGATTAAAGATCTTGGCGACGTACGGCTGCGCATCAA
>CAMCWG010000072.1 GCA_945882005.1 Bordetella parapertussis | reverse complement strand
GGGGGAACACCACCACATCGCGCAACGGCAATAGAGGCAAACTGATTGCTTCAGCAGGCAGGATCTGATTTCCAGACATAGCGACATCCTAAGAAAAACTCGATAAATCCGAACTGATTCATCGACACTTCAATCGCAATTCTGCGAATAGACTTGTTATATGGACAATAGCCGAAATTTCAAGATTCGGCCTCCAGAATGAACGAAAGCCCCTAAAAAGGGGCTGAAAACCAGAGTGACCATAAGGTCTAGTTTTGTTCAGGCTGCAGCGTCTCGGACATTGCCAGTTTTTGGAGCGGGTTGTTGATCGGTTTCATCCGCGTAGACCAACAAGGGTTTGCCCTGCCCGTCTATCGCAGCTTCATCGAGCACGACACGCTTGATGTTGCCTTGTGTGGGCAGTTCGTACATGGTGTCTAACAAGGCAGATTCAAGGATCGAGCGCAAACCGCGCGCACCGGTCTTACGCTTAATCGCTTTACGGGCAATCGCATGCAACGCGCCTGGCCGGATTTCAAGCTCAGCGCCCTCCATCGCGAACAGTTTTTGAAACTGCTTAACCACGGCGTTCTTTGGTTCGGTCAAAATTTGAATCAACGTCTCTTCATCGAGTTCTTGCAAGGTTGCCACAACTGGCAAGCGACCGACAAGTTCAGGAATCAGACCGAACTTCACTAAATCTTCTGGCTCAACATCCAGGAAGGTATCGCCGGCGGACTGTTCGATCTTGGAGTCGATAGAGGCACCAAAACCGATACCTGAACGCTCGGTGCGATTACGGATGACTTTCTCAAGTCCATCAAACGCGCCACCCACGATAAAGAGGATGTTCGTCGTATCGACCTGGACAAAATCTTGATTCGGGTGCTTACGACCCCCTTGCGGTGGCACTGAGGCGACCGTACCTTCGATCAATTTAAGCAATGCCTGCTGCACGCCCTCACCCGACACGTCACGGGTAATAGATGGATTGTCTGCCTTACGTGAAATCTTGTCGATCTCGTCGATGTAGACAATAGCGCGCTGCGCTTTTTCTACTTCGTAGTTGCAATTCTGAAGTAGTTTTTGAATGATGTTCTCAACGTCCTCACCGACATAGCCCGCCTCTGTCAGGGTAGTGGCATCTGCCATGACAAAGGGAACATTCAGCTGTCTCGCCAGGGTCTGTGCAAGAAGTGTCTTACCTGAACCCGTAGGTCCGATCAACAGAATGTTGCTTTTTGAAAGTTCGACGTCGTCGCCCTTCACTTCGCCATGACGCAACCGCTTGTAGTGGTTATAGACCGCAACTGCGAGGACGCGTTTAGGCGTTGTCTGGCCGATGACGTACTGGTCAAGAAAAGCTTTGATTTCAGCTGGCGTTGGCAGGTCTGTACGGATTGACTCGCGCGCCTGAGCCTGGGCTTCTTCACGAATGATGTCATTGCACAGGTCAATACATTCATCACACACGAATACGGACGGGCCGGCGATCAGCTTACGGACTTCGTGTTGGCTCTTGTTACAAAATGAGCAGTACAAAGTCTTTGTCGGGGCTGATCCTTTCTTATCTGTCATATTGATCCATTACAGGTTTAGTCCGTGCGCGATCTTTATACTGGATCTGCGCGCGAAGTCAGGACCTTGTCAATTAGTCCATACGTTACTGCATCTGCGGCCGACATGAAATTATCGCGTTCAGTATCGATTCCGATGCGCTCAACAGACTGGCCCGTGTTTTCGGCAAGCATCTGATTCAGACGCTCACGCAGATCAAGGATCTCACGCGCCTGAATTTGAATATCCGAGGCTTGGCCTTGCGCGCCACCCGATGGCTGGTGAATCATGATGCGCGAATTGGGCAAGGAGAAACGCTTGCCCTTCGTGCCCGCGGCTAGAAGGAAAGCGCCCATACTCGCTGCAAGACCTGTACAAAGCGTCGAGACCTCAGGCTTGATAAAGCGCATCGTGTCGTAAATCGCCATACCGGCATATACCGACCCGCCAGGTGAGTTGATATAGAGGGCGACATCTTTGTCAGGGTTCTCGGACTCAAGAAACAACAATTGAGCCACAACCAAGTTTGCCGACTGGTCGTTGACTGGGCCAACTAGAAAAATCACGCGCTCTTTAAGCAGCCGAGAGTAAATGTCAAAAGCGCGTTCTCCGCGCCCCGACTGCTCAATCACCATTGGAATGTATCCAAGTCCGGTTGGGGTCACAGAGGACCCACCGTGCATAGATGCATAGAAGTCAGTAAAACGTTCCATTTAGGCCGTTCCCATGATTTGATCAAAAGGTACTTGCTCGTCTTCAACCAGCGCTTTTGCCAAGGCGTGCTGCACAACGTTGTCCTCCAGCACAATGCCTTCAACTTCGGCACGACGCGCACGGTCTGACAGGTAATAACTCACAACTTCAGCTGGCTTTTCGTAGTTGCCGGCAAACTCTTCGATGCGGGCGCGAACCTGCTCTGGCTTGGCTTGCAACTGTGCCTGCTGAACAAGCTCAGACACCAACAGGCCCAAGCGCACGCGGCGCTCTGCCTCGGCCGTAAATGCATCGGCAGGGATCGGCATTTTGTCCGCATTTGGCACACCACGCTGGGTGAGCTCTGCACGTGCTGCTTGCACGCGTGATTGGCACTCGCTATCGACCAGGGCCTTCGGTACATCAAAGCTTACTGCGCCAATCAGTGCATCCATCACGCTTGTTTTTGTACGTGCCAAGGTGCGCGCTTTGACTTCGCGTTCAATGTTGCCGCGAATGTCGGCGAGCAATTTCTCGACATCACCTTCTGGCTGACCGAGTGATTTTGCAAACTCTGCGTCAATCACCGGAAGAACTGGCTCGGCCACTTCTTTCACGTTGATCGTGAACTCGGCAGTCTTGCCAGCTACGTCTTTGCCACCGTAATCGGCTGGAAATGCCAAGGGGAATACTTTCGATTCGCCGGCTTTCATGCCGCGGGCAGCTGCTTCAAACTCAGGCAGCATGCGTCCCTGTCCCAACACGAAAGGAAAGGCATCAGCCTGTCCACCTTCGAAGGGCACGCCGTCGATCGTGCCGGCAAAGTCCAGTGTGACGCGGTCATCATCCTGGGCAGCACGGCCGTCGCGGGCAGCGTATTCGGCACGCTGTTTGCGCAAAATATCAACGGTGCGTTGTACTTCTGCTTCGCCCACAGTCGTTACTGCGCGCTTAATTTTCAGACCTGACAAGTCAGGCACTGTTACTGCCGGATACACCTCAAAGGTCGCGAAGAATGCCAAGGTGCCCTCTGGCGTGCCTTCGGTCTTTGGCTCGAGCTTGGGTGCGCCAGCAATACGCAGGCCAGCTGCTTCGATCGCTTTTTCGAAAGCTTGACCGACCTTGTCGTTGATCGCGTCGTAGCGAATGCCAGGAGCGTGTGTACGCTCAAGCATTGTCATCGGCACTTTGCCGGGACGGAAACCAGGTGCCTTCGCGGTACGCGCTGCGCGCTTGAGTTCAGCTTGAACAGCTGTTTCGACGTCGGCCAACAAGACCGAGAGTTCTATGCGGCGCTCGAGGCCGGAGAGGGTTTCAACCACAGGTTGCATGAAAATCTACCAAACAAAGAGGACGGATAGCGCGATACAGCCCGCGCCGGATAAAAAAACGGGGTGGTGCGAAGGGCGGGACTCGAACCCGCACACCTGTTACGGCGTCAGGACCTAAACCTGGTGCGTCTACCAATTTCGCCACCTTCGCAGTAGCCGAGCATTGTAGCGCACACCGGACGGGTTTTCCGTTCCCACTGGGCAGGCAACTGGTTAAAATACGCGGATGAACCCACGCCTTGACAAATTACAGCCCTATCCCTTCGAAAAACTTCGCGCCCTGCTGGCGCAGGCGGGCCCTTTGCCCGAGGGGATACGCCCTATTAACCTCTCGATTGGTGAGCCTAAGCACGCTGCGCCCGAATGCGTCAAACAGGCCATCATTGGCGGCCTAGCGGGACTATCAGCATACCCACCGACCAAAGGGGATCCCGCCCTACGGCAGGCGATTTCAGGCTGGCTCGCGCGCCGCTATGGCATCCCTGCCCCAGATCCTGAAACGCAAATACTCCCGGCCCTGGGCTCACGCGAGGCATTATTTGCTTTCGGCCAGGTAGTCCTTGACTCGACGGCAGACGGGCTGGTTGTTTGTCCCAACCCCTTCTATCAGATCTATGAGGGTGCAGCACTGCTCGGGGGAGCCACACCTTTTTACGTAAATTCCGATCCGAGCAAGAATTTCCGCTGCGATTGGGCCAGTGTCCCCGCTGAAGTCTGGAAGCGCACCCAACTGTTATTTGTATGCTCGCCTGGCAACCCAGCGGGTGACGTGATGCCGCTGTCAGACTGGAAGCTGCTGTTCGAGCTCTCAGACCACTACGGCTTTGTCATCGCCTCCGATGAGTGTTACTCCGAAATTTACCTCAACGAGTCCTCTCCACCCCTAGGTGGCATGCAAGCTGCGTATCAACTCGGGCGTACAGACTATAAAAATCTGATGTGTTTCTCGAGTCTATCCAAGCGCTCAAATGTCCCCGGCATGCGTTCGGGTTTTGTAGCGGGCAACGCACATCTCATCGCCAAATTCCTGTTGTATCGCACGTACCACGGCAGCGCCCTGTCTCCCGTTGTATCGACAGCGAGCATTGCTGCCTGGAACGATGAGGCACACGTCATCGACAACCGCCAACAGTACCGAGCAAAATTTGATGCTGTGCTGCCCATCTTGCAGCCTGTGCTCGATGTCAAAAGACCGGACGCGTCTTTTTATTTATGGGCGGGTACGCCGGGACCCGACCCAGAGTTTGTCCGAGACCTGCTGGCACAGACCGCAGTCACTGTCTTACCCGGTAGTTACGTCGGCCGTACAGTCGATGGCGTTAACCCAGGACAGAATCGTATCCGTATCGCACTGGTTGCGCCGCTGGCAGATTGCGTTGAAGCCGCCCATCGCATTGCTGGCTTTGTACAGAAGAATTTCAGTAAAGGGGCTCAACGCTAAGACGCGCATCCCCTTATATTTTTTGCTTTCATTTCTCTTTCTTTTTATTCAGGATTGTCATGACGACCGATTTGCAAAACACCATCGAGCAGGGTTGGGAAAACCGTGCGAACCTTTCGCCTTCCGCTGCCGACGCTGCCGTGCGTGAAGCGGTTGAACACACGATTCACGCTCTGGATGCAGGTAGCCTGCGAGTGGCCGAAAAAATTAACGGCGATTGGGTTGTGCACCAATGGATCAAAAAAGCCGTGCTCTTATCGTTCCGTTTGTACGACAACGGCGTAATGGGACAAAAGCCTGTGCAGTTTTATGACAAGGTGCCACTTAAGTTTGGCGACTTTAGCGAAGCGGACTTCAAAGCGGGGGGTTACCGCGTTGTGCCTCCCGCGGTCGCACGTCGTGGTGCGTACATCGCGCGCAACGTCGTACTGATGCCCTCTTATGTCAACATCGGCGCCTATGTCGATGAGGGCACGATGGTAGACACCTGGGCAACTGTCGGCTCTTGCGCGCAGATTGGTAAAAATGTGCACTTATCCGGTGGCGTTGGCATTGGTGGCGTGCTCGAGCCGCTGCAAGCCAACCCGACCATCATCGAAGACAACTGCTTCATCGGCGCACGTTCCGAAGTCGTAGAAGGCGTGATCGTTGAAGAGAACTCGGTCTTGGCGATGGGTGTTTTCCTGTCACAAAGCACACGTATTTACGATCGCGAGACCAAAGAAATTCATTACGGTCGCGTGCCCTCCGGTTCCGTTGTGGTGCCAGGTTCTTTGCCAGCAGCCGACGGCTCGCACAGCCTGAACTGCGCAATCATTGTTAAGCGTGTCGATGCGCAGACCCGCGCCAAGACCAGCATCAACGACCTCCTGAGAGCCTGATGCAGCAATCCCGGGATGCCTTGAGCAGCGTACGCGATTTAATTCGCTACGGTGTCTCACGCTTTAACGAAGCCAAACTGTTCTTTGGTCATGGCTCGGACAACGCGTGGGATGAAGCGGTTTATCTGGTGTTGTTCGCCCTACATCTACCACCAGATCAACTCGAGCCATTCATGGATGCCCGGGTCTTGCCACAAGAGCGCGAACGTGCGCTCTCATTAATCGATCTGCGTTGTGAGCAGCGCCTACCCGCGCCTTACCTTACGCACGAAGCATGGTTGCAAGGGTTTCGCTTTCATGTTGATCAACGCGTCATTGTGCCGCGTTCGCCCATCGCCGAACTCTTGATGAATCAACTCAGTCCCTGGATCGGCGATCCTTACGAGGTCACAGGCATTCTTGATCTCTGCACGGGCTCAGGTTGTTTAGCCATCATCGCCGCACATCAGTTTCCTGAAGCCTTCGTCGACGCAACGGACATTTCACGCGACGCCTTGGATGTCGCAGCAATCAATGTGGCACAACATGGCATGGACGATCGGCTAAACCTGCATCACGGTAGCCTCTACGACCCTCTGCCCGTTGCTGCACGCTACGATCTGATCATCAGCAACCCGCCGTACGTCAATACGACGTCCATGGACAAGCTGCCTGCAGAGTACCGCCATGAACCACGTCTCGCGTTAGCGGGAGGTGATGACGGCATGGACATCGTTCGCACGATCATTGAGCAAGCTCCGGCACACCTTAGTGACGAGGGTCTTCTGGTGATTGAAATCGGACACGAGCGCGCATTCTTTGAAGCGGCCTTTCCAGAACTAGAGCCAATTTGGCTCGATACGGCAGAAGCCTCAGATCAGATTCTCTTGCTTAGCCGCGGACAACTTCAGTCGTGATTCGCGCGTCTGGCTTGACGGTGCGACGCGGCACCAAAGTTCTCCTGGACCAAACAGAGTTTGTCGTACACCCCGGCGAACGCGTTGGCTTCGTTGGAAAAAACGGCGCAGGTAAATCCACCTTATTCGCGTTACTACAGCACGAGCTCGATGCAGATGCAGGCAGCCTAGACGTACCCTCTGGCTGGCGTATCGCCAGCGTGAGACAAGAGATCGCCTCAACCACAGATGCTGCACGCGAGTTTGTCATCGACGGGGATACACACCTACGGTCACTTCAAGCTGCGCGTGCCGCGATTAACGCAGAGCTCGAGCAACATCCCTCTCGCATCGATGCCTTCGGCGCAAAGATCGCAGAGCTCGAAGCGGAGTTGATTGAGGCTGACGCATGGACGGCTGCCTCTCGTGCCGAACAGCTTCTAGCTGGGCTTGGTTTTACACCGGCCCAATGGGAACAGCCCGTCGATAGTTTCTCAGGCGGCTGGCGCATGCGTTTGGCACTCGCTCGGGCTTTGATGGCGCCATCAGAGCTCTTGCTGCTTGATGAACCGACCAACCACCTCGACCTCGATGCGATGCTTTGGCTTGAACGGTGGCTTGGCGCTTACCAGGGCACGGTTCTGCTGATTTCACACGATACCGAATTCTTGGATGCCGTCGCGCAAACGATTTTGCACTTCGATCAAGGCAAACTCAACCGCTACAAAGGCGGCTATCAGGACTTTGTGTTGCAACGCGCTGAACGCTTACGCCAAACAACCATTGCATATGAACGCCAAACGCGCGAAACCGCGCGGCTACAAGGCTTTATCGATCGCTTTAAAGCGAAGGCTTCCAAAGCGAAGCAAGCGCAAAGTCGGGTCAAAGCGCTCGCAAGAATGGAGCAGCTCGCACCCATACACGCTGAATCGGGCATCGATATTCGCATCCCCTCCCCAGATGAGATGCCGGATCCACTTCTGGTACTCGATGATATGCAAGCCGGATACACAGACGACTCGGGCGCGCATATTCCCATCTTACGTAACGTCAAACTCATGGTCCGCGGCGGTGATCGCATCGGAATCCTGGGTGTCAATGGTGCCGGCAAAAGTACGCTCGTCAAAACACTGGCCGGCGAATTAGAGGTTCAAGCGGGAAGTCGAAAGGCCTCGCGCGGGCTTGAAGTTGGGTATTTCGCACAACACCAGCTAGACATGTTGGATCTGGATAGCAGCCCACTGCAGCATCTCGCACGACTCGCCCCCCAGACCCGCGAGCAGGAACTCCGTAACTATCTAGGAGGCTTCGGTTTTGGTGGCGATCGCGTGATGGATAAAGTTGAGCCGATGTCTGGCGGAGAAAAAGCACGACTTGCCCTATCGCTGATCGTCTGGCAAAAACCGAATCTGCTACTCCTTGACGAACCAAGCAACCACCTCGATGTCGAGACACGCGAGGCGTTAACCACTGCGCTCGCAGAGTTCGGTGGCAGTATGTTGTTGGTTTCGCATGATCGACACTTACTGCGCACAACCGTCGACAGTTTTTGGATTGTTGCCGATGGCGGCGTGCAAGAGTTTGACGGCGATCTCGAAGACTATCGTGACTGGCTTGCCCAACACCAAGCCAATGCGCGCAAGCAAGACGCTCTTGCGCGAGAAGCAAATAAGCCAACTACGCACGGGGCCTCGGTCGTACCAGATACCACAGCCAATGTGGGCGACCGCAAGAATCAAAAAAGAGAACAAGCGCAAGAACGTCAGCGGCTAGCGCAATTACGCAAACCCATTGAAAACAAACTGAAAGCTGTTGAAAAAGAACTCGAGCAAACACAGAGTCAAGTCCATACACTCGACGAACGTATTGCCGACCCAGATTTATATAGCGATGCCCGCCGACAAGAGCGCATGGACACGCTCGCGAAGCACGGCGAGCTTACAAAGCTCGCCGCGGAGCTAGAAGATCGCTGGTTAAGTTTGCAAGAAGAGCTTGAGCAGCTAGACGCTAGCTCTGAATAATATCGAGTTTGGCTATGCCAAGGGCTAAGGTTTTTGCCCCAACATCTCGAAACTGAATTTGCGCCTGGGCGTCAATACCACTGCCTGACAAACCAATAATCGTGCCCTCACCAAAGCGCGCGTGCCGCACGCCTTGGCCGACGCGGAACTGCTGCGATCCAACGGTCACACCGCTGGCAACGCTGCGCGGCGCTACAGGGGCAGCGCTCGATTTGGGGTTCCTTGCGTACGGATCAAAACCGCCCCCGCTGCTCTTCCATCGTGGTTCAGAATCACTCAAACCCTGCTTGGGTGTCAACCACTTCAAATGCTCGTCGGGAATTTCCGACAGGAAGCGTGAGCGCATCGCATAGCGCGTCTGGCCATGCAACATCCGACTCTGCGCCAAGCTAAAGTACAGACGCTCCCTCGCACGCGTGATCGCCACGTACATAAGTCGACGCTCTTCCTCGAGCCCTGCTTGCTCAAGGATACTGTTTTCGTGGGGAAACAAGCCCTCTTCGATACCGGTAATAAACACCGCATCAAACTCAAGACCTTTCGCGGCATGTACCGTCATCAACTGGACAGCGTCTTGGCCGGCTTGTGCCTGATTGTCTCCCGCCTCAAGTGCCGCATGCGACAAGAAGGCCATCAAGGGCGATAAACCATCAAACCCTACACGCAGAGCATCGGATTCCGCTGACGCTACGTTATCACCCGCTACGGGCGCTTGCAGTGCGATACCCGCAGGCAAGCCATCCAGGTTCGCCTCAGAGACAAAGGCAGCCGCAGCCGTAATAAGCTCTTTTAAGTTTTCGATGCGATCCGCACCTTCACGATCTTGTTGATAGTGCGCAATTAAGCCGCTTTGATCGATCACATGCTCGACCATTTCTGGCAGTGGGAGTTCACGCGTCTCAGCAGCGAGGCGTTGGATCATGGTCGCAAATTGGGCAAGATTTGAACCGCCCTTACCCGGCACCCGAGCCACCGCAGACGCTAGACTCGTGTCATACGCGCGCGCTTGATCGCCCAGCAACTCAAGCGTACGCGCACCAATCCCGCGAGGCGGAAAGTTCACGACCCGCATCCAGGAGGTGTCGTCATCCGCATTCGCCATCAAGCGCAAGTATGCCAAAGCGTGCTTGACCTCCTGACGCTCAAAAAATCGCAAGCCGCCGTAAACCTTGTATGCAATCCCAGAAGAAAACAACGCGTGCTCAATCACCCGTGACTGCGCGTTACTGCGATAAAGGACCGCAATCTGACTGCGATCTCGTCCGTCAGAGATCAGTCCACGCACTTCGTCAACCAACCACTGAGCTTCAAGCAAGTCAGTCGGTTGCTCCACCACGCGAATTTGCTCACCCTCGCCTTGCTCAGTCCACAAATTCTTGCCCAGGCGACCGTTGTTATGGCTAATCAGTGCATTAGCGGAATCAAGAATATGACCAAACGAGCGGTAGTTCTGTTCGAGTCGGATCACTGTTCCGCGCGCATAGTCGCGTTCAAAGTCGGCCATATTGCCAACGTTCGCGCCACGAAACGCATAGATGGACTGATCGTCATCCCCCACGGCAAACAAACTTGCGTCACCGCCTGCTAACAGCGTTAACCATTTGTACTGCAGCGTATTGGTATCTTGAAACTCATCCACGAGGACGTGTCTAAAGCGACGCTGATAATGACTGCGGATGGGTTCGTTACGCGCCAAGAGCTCGTAGGCGCGCAGTAGCAGCTCAGGGAAATCCACCACCCCCTCGCGCTGACACTGCGTTTCGTAGAGCGTATAGATCTCGATTAAGCGGCGCCGAAAACTATCGTGGGCCTCGACATCGCCAGGGCGCAAGCCATCTTCTTTTGCCCCGTTGATAAAACGTTGCACATCGCGCGCGGGATACTTCTCGTCATCGATGCCGTTCGCTTTAAGCAGTCGTTTAATGGCCGCGAGCTGGTCGGCCGTATCAAGAATCTGAAACGCCTGAGGCAGACCGGCATCGCGGTGGTGTGCACGCAACATACGGTTGCACAGACCATGAAAGGTGCCAATCCACAACCCACGGGTATCGATCGGGAGAATGGAAGACACGCGCGCCACCATCTCGCGCGCAGCCTTATTGGTAAACGTGACAGCGAGGATCCCTAAAGGGCTCACCTGACCCGTCTGGATCAGCCACGCCATGCGCGTGGTGAGCACCCGAGTTTTACCGCTTCCAGCACCTGCCAGTACAAGTGCGTGCTGTGCAGGAAGAGTGACCGCCTCGCGCTGTGGCGCGTTAAGCTTGTCGATCATGCCGCATAGCGGCGTAGACGCAAGGCGAACTCCTCAAG
>CAMCWG010000071.1 GCA_945882005.1 Bordetella parapertussis | reverse complement strand
TTACCTGTTTTTTCGCTAGGCTTTAACGTTGCAGGCTGAGCTTCAGTCAAAAAATCAGAAAACAGTTCTGCACGATCGCAGCCAACCTTGAGCGCAGCAAGTACCTCAGATCGACGCTGTGGGTAGTGCCGCAGTCGAGCAAGGTAATCATAAATCTGAGCATCAAACGGCTCTTCTAACTCAAAAATATTTGGGCTAGGCATCTTGGGGGTGCTGAATGCAAACGGTCTTTCGTCACCCTGTGCACGATAGATCGCCGCACTTTGCGCGTTGCGATTATAGGCAGGACTCAAGTAAAGCAACGGCTCATTGACCCTGAGGTCAGGATACCCACCAATCGTATAGGTCAACTCGACGTAGCCTTTAACGGGCTCAGGCAACTGTTCATACAGCGGCTCAATGCTAAAGCCATCTGCTTGCTTCATGATCATACGAAATGATTCACGCAACGCATCGCCAAATTCAATTTGCTTGGCCTGTCTGGCTTTGGTGCTTTCGATCAACGCCTTAACTGCGCCTACCTCACTCACGGGCAAATCAACGAAGGGACCGCCACGAAGTTTTGGATTTTGGCACGCGGCAACGTGCGCAGTTGGCGCATTGACGAACGACTCGAGTACTGCCAAGTGTCTATATTTTGCATTCAACGAGGACGTTACTGGGGACACAAGGTGTGACCACGCATGCCAACGCTCAACCAAAGGCTCAATGACTACATCGGTTTTTAGCGTGACGAGTGGGTCATCCGTTTCAGCCCCTAATGGCCCATTATTTGCGGGCATTGGCTTCCATCGCCTTGCGTAAGCTCAGAGGACGCATATCGGTCCAATTCTTGTCGATGTACTCGCTTACCTCAGCCTTGCTCCCTTTAACGCCAACCTCACGCCAGCCAGCGGGGATTTCTTTTTGCTCGGGCCAGATTGAGTACTGCTCTTCGTCGTTAATGATTGCCTTGAACAGGTCGCCATCAATCGTGTAGGCATTGACTCGGGCTTTTGTTTTGTCAGTCATGGCATAACTCTCTAGTAATAATCGTTAAGATTAAGCGCAATGTAGGTCTAGTTTGAAGCTATCAAACTTGTGTTGGTGCGTTCCGTGCAAGATGCCTAACGCCCAAAAGGGTGCCTATAACACCGAGATTATGCCAAAAGCTTCCCAGAATGATCTTAAATACGGCTCACAGTTCCTCGCAACCAAAGGAACCCAGTAAAGCTCTAATCTACCGCCACCTAGTCAACGGGAGCTACCAACATAAATCTTAAGCGCCGCTGGCAAGTTACCGACCTGGCACGAGCAACCGTCAAAACATCCCAGAACGATGGACTTGACCAAAATTAGCTGCTTGGTTGACTTTGGCCTTCCGCCAGAGGATATTATTAGAGGGCTCACATTACTTGCTGAGTTAAAGCAGGCTTGCAGCGGTATTTAACTAAAATATCCTCAGTCAGCTACGAATATAAAAATATAACTATTCATTTCGGAGGCAATCCATGAAAAAAATACAGCTTGTACTCGCGTTAGCAGCCAGCGCACTCGCGCTATCAAGCCAGGCACAAACCGATTGGCCAAACAAACCGATCCAGCTGATTGTGACGTTTGCGCCAGGCGGCACATCAGATGTTTTGGCACGCGCCATTGCACCCGATCTTTCTAAAGCACTCGGGCAGCCAGTGCTTGTCGTGAACAAGCCCGGCGCAAACAGTACGATTGCAACGCGCGAAGTTGCCAAGGCAGCCCCCGATGGCCACACAATCGGTCTATTCATTAGTGCCCATGCCATCAACCCCCATATCACCAAGAGCCTGCCATACGACACCAAAAAGGATTTCATTCCTTTAGCAATGCTGGCCTTGATGCCCGGTATTCTCACCGTTAACCCTAATGTGCCGGCAAAGAACCTTCAAGAGCTCGTTGCACTTGCAAAGGCGAAACCAGGTTCACTGGCTTATGGCACACCTGGCGGCCTGACCTCGGGTCAGTTATCGATGCAGTACCTCATTAAGCTTGCCTCTGTTGACATCACCGAAATTGGCTATAAGGGTGGTGGACCAGCCCTGACAGACCTACTGGCTGGACATATCCAGTTGCTGATCAACAGTCCAACTTCGACGATCCCACACGTTAAAAGTGGAAAGCTACGTCCGATCGCCACAACTGGAGCAACCCGACCAGCCGCTTTAAGCGACATACCGACTATTGCTGAATCAGGTTTCCCAGGGTTCGAACTTTACGAATGGTATGCGTTGTTCTTACCAGCAGGAACACCTAAACCCATCGTGGATCGGCTACATGCTGAGGTCATGAAGATTATGGCGTCGCCCGCAATGGTTAAGCGCATCGCGGATATTGGCGCACAAAGCAGCACCGATACGCCTGAGCAGTTCGCCAAGTTTGTCGAAAAGGAAGACAAAGTTTGGGGCGATCTGGTCAAGCAGATCGGTATCAAGCCTCAATGACGATGATCGGGTTACGCGCGAAAGCGCGTGCCCGCATCCACCGAAATAACATCGCCGCTGATATATTTGGCCCCATCAGATGCCAAAAACACAGCTAGGCTCGCGACCTCCTCTGGCTTTCCCATGCGTCCATATGGAAGATTCGCCATGACTTTTGCATAGGCCTGGCGATCAACTTCCGTTTTTGGATGCAACAAGTTGTCTGTGCGACCGGTATGAATCAAACCTGGATTAATTCCCAGCACACGCACACCATGGTCAACGCTCTCCGCACCAAATGCTTTTGTAAAGGCAATGAGCGCAGCATTCGCAACAGAGGTCCCTATCGAATTAGGGTTGAGTTTTTCTCCAGCGATACCAATGATATTGACGATCACCCCATACTTACGCGACATCATGTGCGGATAAAGGGCTCGGCTAAGCATCATGCTTGCAGTAACCTTACCCTCAAATCCTTCTCGAAATCCGGCAGGATCAATATTCAGCAAACTCCCACGTGCGATCGCACCCGCGCTATTGATCAAGATATCGGTCTCAGGAAAAGCTGCAGCCAAGGTCTCGGCGGCTCCCGGCTCTGACAAGTTAGCCGACTGCACTTTCACATCTACCGCGTAAGCGGACTTGATCGCGTCACGCGCCGCATTCAAAGAAACCAAGTCGCGTGCTGCTAAGCGTAGATGACAGCCCTCAGCCGCCAGCGCCTGGGCAATCGCAAAACCAATCCCTTTAGAGCCACCTGTGACCAGAGCTACCTTTCCCTTCAAACCTGAATCCATTACAACCTCTTTTTCCGAAAGCACACTGAAATTGCGCATATTTTATAGATTTCAGCTTAGTCCACGGCCGCCAATTGGCAAGAAATTTGTGTATCGTTGCACTCTATGATTCACATTACCGAATTACGCCTACCAGTCGACCACACCCCGCAAGATCTTGAGACAGCAATCCTTGAGCGTCTCGGCATCTCTGCTAGCGAGTTATTGGGCGTTGAGATCTTTAAACGCAGCTATGATGCGCGAAAAAAAGCAGCGCTGTCTTTTACTTATATTGTGGATGTATCGGTTAAGGATCCAACCGCTCTTCTGAATCGTCACAAAGACGACCATCGCATCACCCCAACACCGGACACAGGCTATCACTACGTTACTCAAGCCTCGAGTGATAAGAGTTCAAAACGCCTTCGGCCAGTCGTTGTTGGATTTGGGCCTTGCGGAATATTTGCCGCTCTTTTGCTCGCTCAAATGGGATTTAAACCCCTCGTACTGGAGCGTGGCAAAGCTGTCCGGGAGCGTACAAAAGATACCTGGAACCTTTGGCGAAAGAACGTGCTGGATCCAGAGTCTAACGTTCAATTTGGCGAAGGTGGAGCGGGTACGTTTTCTGATGGCAAGCTATACAGCCAGATCAAAGACCCAAAATTTTACGGACGTAAAGTCATTCGAGAGTTCGTAAAGGCTGGCGCACCCGAAGAAATTGTCTACGTTGCCAAACCGCATATCGGCACATTCCGACTCGTTGGTGTCGTCGAAAAAATGCGGGAAGAAATTATCGCCCTGGGTGGTGAGATTCGATTCGGTCAGAAAGTTGTTGGCTTCGATATAGAAAACCAACAACTACGTGGCTTACAACTCGAGAGCGGCGAACATATCGCTGCAGACCACGTTGTCTTAGCCCTTGGCCACAGTGCCCGCGACACCTTTAAAGTGCTGCATGAGGCTGGCGTCTATATGGAGGCCAAACCTTTTTCGGTTGGCTTTCGTATCGAACACCCGCAATCCATGATCGATCGCGCTCGGCTTGGCCCTCATGCCGGTAATAAGCTCATCGGCGCCGCAGACTACAAACTTGTGCATCATGCCAATAATGGGCGTAGTGTCTACAGTTTCTGCATGTGCCCGGGCGGTACCGTTGTTGCAGCCACATCAGAACCAAACCGTGTCGTAACCAACGGCATGAGCCAATATTCTCGTAATGAGCGCAATGCAAACGCCGGTATTGTCGTTGGCATTACGCCTGCGGACTATCCTGGTGATGCAATGGCAGGAATTGAGTTTCAGCGTGCGATTGAGTCCCGTGCGTACGAGCTCGGCGGACGCACGTATGAGGCTCCGGGCCAACTCGTCGGTGACTTTCTTGTAGGGAAGGCTTCCACAGCCTTCGGTAGCGTCATTCCATCTTATAAGCCAGGTGTGCATCTAACCGACCTAGCTACGAGTCTGCCAGACTACGCCATTGAAGCGATTCGCGAGGCTCTTCCTGCGTTTGAGCGTCAGATCAAAGGCTTTTCTATGCACGACGCCGTGCTGACGGGTGTTGAGACACGCACCTCTTCACCGCTGCGCATTACGCGCGGGGACGACTATCAGAGCTTAAACATCAAAGGACTCTACCCCGCGGGAGAAGGTGCTGGATACGCGGGTGGAATTTTGTCAGCAGGTGTCGATGGCATCAAAGTGGCGGAAGCGCTAGCACTTAGCTATACGGCAACTTAGGCGATGCCGCGATCGCGCAGACATCCGGAATTTGATCCGACCACGGGTTATGCATACCCCGACCACTTGCGCGAATACCTCAATAAGCTTCCGCAGTCGCCTGGGGTCTATATCTTTCACGGCATGTCTGAAAGCTTGCCACTTTACATTGGTAAAAGTGTAAATATTCGCACGCGCGTCATGTCACACTTCCGCACGCTTGACGAAGCACGTATGCTTCGTCAAACGCAGCGCATTACGCATATCGAAACTGCGGGCGAGATTGGGGCACTCTTGCTAGAAGCCCAACTCATTAAGCAACAGCAACCTCTCTTTAATCAAAAGCTGCGTCGCACGCGTCAAATGTGCTCCATTCGACTAGAAGAATCGATACCCGAGATTGTCTATTCGAAAGACGTAGACTTTGCGCGGACACCTAATCTTTACGGACTATTCGCAAGTAGACATTCTGCACTTGCAGCGCTTAAAGACCTTGCTGATGAGGTGCAACTATGTCTCGGTGTGCTTGGATTAGAGAAAATTGCTGCGGATAGGCCTTGTTTTCGTCATATGCTCATGCGCTGTGCTGGTGCCTGCTGCGGGGCTGAAACAATACCCGCACACCAGGAGCGCTTAAGACAACAGCTCGAAGAACACCGTATCGAGTGTTGGCCATACTCCGGAGCAATCGGATTGATCGAACAGACCGACACGCGCATAGACATTCATGTCGTACACAACTGGTTGTATTTGGGTACTGCAACGACAATGGAGGCGGCTAGACGACTGAGTACAACAGCTGCCGCATTTGACAGTGACGGCTACAAGATTCTGTGCAAACCAATTTTGACTGGATCACTGCCTGTGACAGAACTGTAAGCGAACCTTTTCGGTTATAGCTTGCGCCGTCTGAAGCTACGCAGCCAGAGGCTGATATACACGGATACGTGACTGCAGCATTTTTTTGTTGTCACGAATCGCGATGCGGACATCATATTCCGCCTGTAAATTGACCCAAAATATCGGGTCCATTGAAAAATAAATACCCAATCGCAACGCAGTATCTGCCGTAATAGGGCGATGTCCGTTCAAGATGTCACTGATACGACTTGCAGGTACGTCAATATCACTCGACAGCCGTCGACCCGTGATTTTCAATGGCTTTAAAAATTCTTCGCTCAAAATCTCACCAGGATGTATTTCTTGTAGTCGCTTAGCCATTATTTTCACTTAGTGATAATCAATAATTTCCACATCATGCGCAGCATCAGCAAGCCATACAAAACAAATCCGCCACTGATCGTTGATACGGATACTATGCTGTCCTTTCCTGTCACCCCGAAGGGCCTCTAATCTGTTTCCCGGGGGTACACGCAAAGAATGCAAACAAGGCGCGGCATGCAACATCAACAATTTACGTCTTGCAGTACGTTCAATGTTAGCGAATCTCGCCACGTAGACAGATTGAAAGAGCGCCCGAGTGTCTAGGCACTGAAATGAAAAAATCATGAGTAGTATATTCCGCCAAACAGATTCTGTAAAACAGAATAATTGCTAATGAGCAAAGTGTAGCGAAATAACGATGGTCGTCGGGCGAACGGGTGGATAAACTAGCCCACAGGATCAGCAATGAGCTATGGCCAAAGTTACTCAGGCGTCAACGCAACGTTGTTTAACTTGTTGAGCGTCTCTGGCCACTGACGTTTTTGTGCCGATTGCAGCAACACACGTCCCCACGACATCCAAGCATCCCAGCCAATCCGCTTATCCCAAGAATTGCCCCAACACGAAACTAACTGAACGCCAGCGGCAGCGTAACGCTCACCTTCTTCAAAGTTTCGGAACGTCATGTAGAGCTGTGCCAGCACCAGATAAGGTTCAGCGACGTACGGGTTCAAGGCAATCGTTTGCTTTAACACGGCGATTGTCGCGTCAGGAGACAGCATCGGTTGGTTTTGCTGCATCACGGACCAGTACAACGCAGCAGCCGACGCCTCATTCTCACGGGTGAGCACTCCCTGCCCCAACTCAAATACAGGCGGTGTCGGTAATAAGCCTTTCAAGCCAGGGTGCTGCAAAAGCGTCGCCAGCTTTGAAATCTGACTCCAGCGATATGTAGAAGGACGCATCGGCCCTGGCCATAGAGCCGCCCCCCAATGCAACTGAGCGTTATCCGCCTTGTAGTCTGGGTAGCCCATGTAGATATCATCTTGCCAGCTGTACCACTGCTCACAGATATCTGCCATCGTCACAACGATATAGATTGCGACGTCGCGCGGCGGCAAATCAAAAGGAGCATCATTCAATGTGATCGTGAGGCTACCGTCTTGTTTCAAATTCCCTTTGAACAGTTCACGCACGAGCTCAGTGCGCGACATGACACAAAACAGATGGATGAGCCGCTCAGCATCCTCACCAACAGCTTCTTGCAAACGACCTCGCTCACTCTTGGGATCAAACTTCACCAAATCCACGTGTGCATTGCCGTAAACACTGTGTAATAGTCCTAGCTGACGCACCACCAGAGGCTGTTGCCACAGAGTCAGCGTACGGGTCACGCCCACTAAGTGATGACGAAACGTTCCCGCCTTATGCCAGTCTTGCCCGACACCGCGCCCAAGCACCAAAGGCATGACTGGTCCTAACTCGGGGTCATGCGCTAGCCACTCCTCATCCAGCAAAGCAACCGCGCGTGTTAATTGTGTGGAATCAAGGGTTGGCAACTTGGTCGTCATGTCGATAGGTCTCAATCAATTATTTTGCAGATCGTTCTGATAGCGTTAGATAAAGCTTAGTTCAGTGGTCGAGACAAAACACGCCCAGGCCTCGCACCAGTCGCCTTCCCGTCATTCCACACAACATCGCCATTCACAATAACCGTGTGGATGCCTTTCGAGAGCGCTATCGGGTTTTCATAGGTGGCGACTTCGTCCACAGTCTCTTCATCAAACAGAGTTAGATCCGCGAACGCACCCTCTTTGATGACACCGCGGTCTGCAAGACCAAAGTTCACAGCCGTCAGGCCCGTCATTTTATGCACAGCGGTCTCAAGCGAAAACAAGCCGAGGCTGCGACGATAGTGCCCAAGCACGCGGGGGAACGTCGACCACAAACGAGGGTGTGGTGAGGAGTCATGCGGCAAGCCGTCTGAGCCAATCATTGTTGGCGCAAATTGCAATATCTTTTGTACGTCACCTTCATCCATACGGAAATAAATCGCACCGGCAGGTAGCAGGCGCTCAATAGCTTCATCTTGCGATACACCCATCTGCGCCGCGATCTTATCCAGATCCTGGCCTGCATACTGTGGCAAGGGCTTAGACCACGTCACGATCACGCGTGCGGAAGTAATGGCACGACTAGCGGATAGCACCGTTGAGCCTGCAGTGTAGGGGTAGCAGTCGAGACAGATCGGCTGCATCGCCATGCTCTTGCGAATGAACTCAAGCGTCTCATCCGAACGGCCATAGTTCTTCTTCCCAATCACCTTGTGATGTGAAATCACTACTGGGACGCCCACTTCACGTCCAATCCGGAAAGTCTCTTCCAGCGAATCCATCACACCATCAGCCTCGTCACGCATATGCGTGCAATACAAACCGTTGTATTTCTTCAGTGGCTTACAAATTTCGATCACTTCCTCAGTCGGTGCAGCGACAGCCGGCTCGTAAAACAAACCTGTCGAAACACCAATCGCACCTGCCTGCATCGCCTCTACAACGAGATCTTGCATCGCTTGGATTTGCTTGGCGTTTGCAGGCTGTTCGAGGTCATCCATGGTTGCCACACGCAATGTCGTGTGCCCAACCAGCATCGCTCGATTAGTCGTCGCGGGCTCAGCTTTTAAGGCGTCAAGGTATTGCTTGAAACTTGCAAAGCGAAACCACTTACCCTCATCGTCTAACAAATTCAGCGGAGGTGTCACGGGATCGGGGATAGGTCTCGGCATAGGAGCCAAAGACACTCCGCAATTACCACCAATGATCGTGGTCACGCCCTGACTCACCTTCGGAGTCATCTCGGGATCTGACAACATCAAACGATCATCGTGCGTATGTGCATCAATAAACCCAGGTGCTGCAACATGTCCCTTTAGATCGATCTCTTTTTTTGCAGTACAAGCCGACAGGTCACCTACTTTGGCAATCCGATCAGCATTGATACCGATATCTGCGGTGTAGCGATCGGCACCTGTGCCGTCAATGACGGTTGCATTGCGAATAAGTAAATCAAACTTGGTTGTCATGATTTAAAGGTTTCCAGTGTGTATCTTTTCAAATAGTATTTTTGTCAGGCCAGCGCTTGCGATAGTTTTACGCAGCTATTTTTGCGCCCTCGTCGCCCAAGTCCCATAGAAGCCCAGCCATCAACTGCAAGGACTCGCGTGCAACAGAGCCAAGCATATGCTCGTTAGGCGCATGTTGCGAACACGCTGCATACGAGTGAGGCACCCAAACAGTCGGCAAGCCCAAGATCTTTGAAAAAGCATCGTTAGGCAAGGTGCCGCCAAGGTTAGGCAAAATATCAACCGACTTACCGGTCGTGCGCGTAATGGATGCCGCCGCCATCTTGACCCAAGCGTTATCCGGATCCAGTCGTGTTGCCTCGGCCGCTTCACCCCGACTTGCGGCAGCTTCAACGTCAGAGAATCCATGCGCATCAAGATGCTCACGGATATGCTTTAAGAAATTTTCGTTGTCACTACCCACCACATAACGTAACTGGCAGAACGCAATCGCATAGCCGGGGATCGCGTTAACCGGTGCGTCTGGATTGCCCGTTTTAAAGGCGAGAGTCTCAAAGGTGTTCCACGCAAATACGCGCTCGGTGGGTGTCAAACCTGGCTCTGCCCAGTCAGGGTCGATTTCCGGGTCGTTGGGGCCACCGCCCACTTGGATGTTTGCGAGAGCCTTTTTGACATTGTCGGGCAAGGAACTAGGCAGAAGCTTGGGCACCAAGATCCGTCCCTTCGCATCAACCATCGAAGCGATTGCATGTGCGAGACGAATACCGGGGTTTTTAAGCAGACCACCCCAGTTGCCTGAGTGATGTCCACCTTGTCGTACATTAAGCTTGAGTTCAAAGTTGAATGCACCGCGTGAACCAAGAAACAGTGTGGGGCGAGTCGCCGACACACGAGGACCATCGGATGCCAGAAACAAATCAGCCTTGAGTAGGTCGCCGTGTTGTTCGCACATCTCACGCAAGCCAGGCGAACCCATCTCTTCGCCCATTTCAATTAAGAGCGTCACGTTGTAGCCAAGCTTGCCACCACGTGCAGTAATGACCTGCTCTAGCGCGGCGAGGTTGATAGTGTGCTGGCCCTTGTTGTCAGCCGTACCACGACCATACCAGCGGTCGCCTTGTATTTTTAGCGTCCAGGGCTCCAGGCCTTCGATCCATTGTGGGGCGTAGCCCCGCACCACATCACCGTGACCGTAGGTCAAGACGGTAAAGGCTGCCGCTGACTCCGTCCGACTTGCAACCATAAAGGGTGCACCACCCTCGATCGGGTTCGGAATAATCTTGCAGTCGAAGCCCAAACCTTTAAGGGTCGGCGCAAGCTCCTCCGTCAGGTATGACGTCAGCACAGGGATCTTGCCCGGTTCCTGGCTTTCAGTTGGGATCGCGACGCGGCGCGCCAACGTCGACTGAAAGGTGCCTTGATCAAAATAGGCGGTAGCGGAATCAATCGCTTGCTGACGGCTCATGGCTTGTCTCGTAAAGGTGAGTTAATTGTTAACAGCTAAAACTTACTTGTAAATTTATTTGTCTTGTGGGGTGATGCGTTATGTTACCGCCATGTTGTCCGGCCGCGATGGAGCACCAATTCAATGGATGAGTGCAGACGGAGGCACTGTTGTAAACAGCGGATCTTCTGAAGTTTGCGCCTTTGAGACGGACAACGTGGGGCTCAATGCGACAAACCATTGGGCTTTCTCAACGACAGGCCAAAGCAACTTCTCCAAACCCTTCGCCAATACAAGCGATAAATTCAAATTCAATTGCGGTGACCCATCACACAGCAAAGTAAAGCTGGCCTCCAACTCTGAGCGACGACAGGTCGCATTGAGGACGAGCGCGGCTTTCACTTCGGCCTTGGACGTACCACCTTGTAAAGATTCCTCCGCGAAAGCAGTGGGCATCTGCGGCATCACAATTTCTGCTGGCACAGAGGGCATGGCTGCGAT
>CAMCWG010000070.1 GCA_945882005.1 Bordetella parapertussis | reverse complement strand
TTTTTACAAGACGTAGCCATAGACTGGAAAAAAAACCGTATCTACTTGCCACAGACCGCTCTGGCGCGCTTTGGTGTGTCTGAAGAGATGCTGGCAACAGGCGAATGTTCGGCTGCATGGCACGCACTGATGGCAGAACAGATCAAACAATGCCGGTCGTTGTTACACTTTGGCTATCCTTTGGGTCGACGCCTACCTGGGCGCATTGGCTTAGAGCTTCGCTTAATCGTCCAGGGTGGTTTAAGAGTGCTTGAAAAAATTGAAGATGTAGATTTTGATGTCTTCACACGCAGGCCAATTTTGCGGCCAACGGACTGGATAATGATGCTTTGGCGAGCACTTTGGCGATAACACAATGACCCCAAGCGAATACTGTCAAGAAAAAGCAGCGAAAAGCGGTTCAAGCTTTTACTACGCGTTTTTATTTTTACCGCCGGACCGCCGCCTCGCGATTACAGCACTCTACGCCTTTTGCCGCGAAGTAGACGACGTGGTGGATGAATGCACAGACTCCTCCATTGCGCGTATCAAACTTGCATGGTGGCGCACGCAAGTCGAGGCGATGTACCAAGGCAACGCGGAACATCCCGTTACCCAGGCACTGACGCCGTGGCTCGCACCCTTTCAAATCACCCGTGAGCGTCTCTTAGCCATCATCGATGGCATGGAAATGGACCTCGATCAGACGCGCTATTTAGATTGGCTCGCACTTGAAAAGTATTGCTGGCATGTTGCCGGCGTGGTGGGTGAACTGTCTGCGGGAATCTTTGGCATGCAAAGCCCTGAGACGCTCAAATACGCAAGCAAGCTGGGCATTGCCTTTCAATTGACCAATATTATTCGGGACGTTGGTGATGACGCACGCCGTGGGCGCATCTACCTACCGATTAGTGATCTACAAAAATATGAGGTGCGCGCAGCCGATATTTTGAATAGCCACTATTCAGAAAAGTTTGCCGCGCTCATGGCCTTTGAAGCTGCGCGCGCGCGCGCGCTCTATCGCGAAGCTATTGAGGCTCTGCCGCCCAGCGACCAGCGCGCTCAGCGACCTGGTCTGATGATGGCGGCAATTTATTATGCTCTGCTTGACGAAATCGAGCATGAAAACTGGCAAGTCCTACATCAGCGGATTTCCTTAACTCCCGTACGCAAGCTCTGGCTTGCCTGGAAAAATTTCGTTGGGGCAGGACGTAGCGTCGTCAAACAAATCCGCCGCACGGAACCCAGCGCGTGAATGTCGCAGTCATTGGGGCAGGATGGGCGGGACTTGCCGCCGCGGTCGCCCTTAAACAGGCAGGTTCTCACGTCACAGTGTTCGAGGCCTCGGGGACACCCGGTGGACGTGCCCGAGGTGTAAGCGACGTCCGTTTGGGCACAATCGACAACGGTCAACACCTGATGTTAGGTGCCTACACCGAATCCCTCGCCCTGATCCAGCAACTCTCCCCTGAGCTCCCCGAGCATGGATTGCTTGTGCGGCTACCCCTCACCCTTGAAAGTGCAGACGGAAGCTTTCGCTTACGCGCGCCGCACCTCCTCGCGCCCTTGCACCTAGCGTGGGCAATAGGTCGTGCCCAAGGCCTCACGCTGAACGATCGTGCACTCGCGTTACGAATGGCGGTGACGGTACGCTTGAAGGGCTGGAAAGCACCCCATGGCCAAAGCGTGCGCGCGCTGCTCTCAGAACACAAGCAAACAGATGCGCTGACACGCAGACTCTGGGAGCCGCTTTGTTTAGCTGCACTCAATACACCGCTGCAAGAAGCATGCGCGCAATTATTTCTCAATGTTTTACGCGATGGGTTGGGCGGTGCGCGCAAGCACTCGGACCTAATCATCCCTCGTGTTGATCTATCTTCACTTTGGCCGTCCGTCGCGGCGCAGCACGTCACGATGCGTTACCGGCATATTGTGCGTCAAGTCAAACCAGCTCAACACGGCATTGATGTAGACGGCGAATCTTTCGATGCCTGCGTGCTCGCAGTACCGCCCTATGCGGCCCGGCGCATTCTCGCAGACTGCCTAGACAGCACAGACCCTGACAGTGTTGCACTACGTGATCTCTTTGAGCGTTTTGAGTATCGCGCCATCGCCACACTCACACTACTGCTTGACAGGCCGTGGTCGTTACCCACACCGCTCATGATGTTGGATGAAAACAAGGCTGCGCACCAATATGGGCAATGGGTGTTCACACGCGCCGACCAACCCGATCAAGTGACGGTTGTTGTGAGCGACACGCCTGATTTACTCAAAGTGGATCGTGGCACCCTCATCGACGCGATCGCTTCACAGGTCCGAACACAATGTCTCAAGCATCCCAAGGCACGTGATGCGCTTCCAGACGTTGTGCACCATCGACTCATTGTCGAAAAGCGCGCCACCTTTGATGCATGCGTTGGATTGCAAAGACCTGGTGCTCAGACCAAATGGCCCAGACTTGTCTTAGCGGGGGATTGGACAGACACTGGATACCCAGCAGTCTTGGAGGGTGCAGTGCGCAGCGGCTCACATGCCGCAAGGACTGTTTTGAAAAATCTCGCTAGCCACGCAGGGTCTGAACAGTCACCAAACCTAAGAAGGTCAGCGCTAGAGACCCAAGCAGACTAACGCCAGAGTAAAGCGCCGCTGCAGCAAGGCGGCCCTCTTCTAGAAACGCCACAGTCTCTGCAGAAAACGTTGAGAACGTTGTCAGTCCGCCAAGCAAGCCGGTCACGAGAAACAAGCGCCAAAACGCTGGCAGTGCGGGCAAGGCAGACAAAAATCCAAATGCTAAACCAACCAGATAGCCGCCTACGAGGTTGGCCGCTAAAGTTCCCCAAGGCATCGTATTACCTGGCTGATTCAGCCAGACTGCCAACATCCAACGCAACCACGCCCCCACAGCGGCACCCAGACCAACTGCCAAAAAATGGAGAGGCGTAAAGAACTGCATCATCAGACGCTTGCGTGCTCTGTGATGTATGCACGGACGCTCGCGACATCGCAGGGCAAGATGGTTACTTTTTGCGGCAAGGATTCCAGGTTTTCGAGACCGGCGGGAACCGGAGCCGGAACGCCAAGCGCCTCTTGAATAACCTCAGAGAACTTGGCTGGCAACGCAGTTTCCAGAACCAGCATCGGGATGCCTGGCTCAACGAAATCAGCGGCAACCTTGACACCGTCAGCCGTGTGCGGGTCGATCAGTACTCCGGTTTTTTCTTTCACAGAACGTATCGTATCGAGACGATTCTGATGCGTGCTGTAGCCCGCAACAAATCCATACTTGCGCTCGAACTCGGGCAGATAGGCGGACAAATCAAAATGCCCATTTGTGGAGAGCTCGCGCCATAATCCCGCCACCCGCGCCGGATCCCGACCGACCAGGTCAAACACGAAACGCTCAAAATTCGACGCACGTGAAATATCCATCGAAGGACTGGACGTCATATAGGTTTGTGCAGCAGCACGCGGTCGATAGATCCCCGTGCGGAAAAACTCTTCTAATACATTATTTTCGTTTGTCGCCAACACCAAACGACGAATTGGCAAGCCCATCATGCGCGCAATGTGGCCCGCAAGGATATTGCCAAAGTTGCCTGAGGGGACACTGAAAGAGACCTGCTGCCCTGAGGCTGTTGTCGCACGCAGCCAGCCGTGAAAGTAATACACGATCTGCGCTGCGATGCGCGCCCAGTTGATGGAATTGACTGCCCCAAGGCGATACTGCGACTTAAAGGGCAAGTCGCTTGCCAAGGCCTTTACAACATCTTGTGCTTCGTCAAACACACCTTTGACAGCGATATTATGTATGTTCGCATCTTGCAGGGAATACATCTGGGCACGCTGAAATGCACTCATGCGCCCGTGCGGTGAAAGCATAAATACCGCCACAGCATCCTTGCCACGCATCGCGTATTCCGCCGCTGAACCTGTGTCGCCCGAGGTCGCCCCTAAGATATTGAGCGTCGTATGACGTTGACGCAACACATAGGGGAATACCTGACCCAGAAATTGCATGGCCATGTCTTTGAAGGCTAGTGTCGGCCCCTCTGAGACACAAAGCAACGACAACCCGTTATCCAAAGCCTTGAGCGGAACAATCGCCTCAGTCTTGAAAGACTCTTTGCAATATGCGGCGCGCGTCATCGCTTGAAGGTCTGCCCGCTCAATGTCCGATACAAACAAACCAAGCACTTCAGCCGCTAACGCATGGTAGGGCAAGGCTCGCCAAGACTCGAGCATCGCGGCTGACACCTTGGGCAACTCTTGAGGAATCGCCAAACCACCATCTGGCGCAAGACCTTCTAGCAGGATGTCGGCAAAGCCCTGAGCTTGCATCCCGCCGCGCGTGGAGACGTATTTCATGACAGACTTTCCATCCGTAGGCGAGTCACGCTCGAGCGCACGAACGGCAACACCTCAATTTGGGCGATCGCTGCATTCACGTCGCGCTCAAGCGCCTCGTGTGTCAGAAATACCAGATCAGCACTCGCATCCACGTCTGAAGGCTGTTGAATCATTGAGCCGATCGAAATGCCACGATCCGAGAAGACACGCGCAATGTCAGCCAAGACGCCTGGCTGATCCGCCACTGTCAAACGCAAGTAGTAGGAGGTAATCACATCCTCGATCGACAAAATCGGCGTGTCCGACATCGCATCAGGCTGAAAGGCAAGGTGCGGTACGCGGTGCTCTGGGTCAGCAGTCAATAAGCGTGTGACATCGACCAAATCCGCTACGACGGCAGAGGCCGTCGGCTCTTCACCTGCACCCTTGCCGTAGTACAAGGTCTGACCAACAGCATCGCCGCGAACCAAAACAGCGTTCATCGCACCCTCGACATTGGCCAGCATCGACTTGGCAGGCACCAGTGCAGGATGCACGCGCAGCTCGATCCCTTCGCGTCGACGTTTGGTGATCCCCAGCAGCTTGATTCTGTAACCCAAGCGCTCGGCTAATTTGATGTCGTCTGCCGCTAATTTTGAAATACCTTCGATATAGGCACGATCGAACTGCACTGGAATACCAAAGGCCAGTGACGCTAAAAGCGTCAGCTTATGTGCAGCATCAACCCCCTCGATATCAAAGGTTGGATCGGCTTCGGCATAGCCAAGCTTTTGCGCCTCCGCCAACACTGTCGCAAACGGTAGGCCGCGCGAACGCATTTCCGACAAAATAAAATTAGTCGTGCCGTTGATGATTCCGGCAACCCACTCAATACGGTTGGCAGTCAAACCTTCACGAATCGCTTTAATAATAGGTATGCCACCGGCTACCGCGGCTTCGAAGGCAACAACAACACCTTTCGCCGACGCTGCTGCAAAAATTTCCGTACCGTGTTTCGCAAGCAGTGCTTTATTCGCGGTGACAACATGCTTGCCCTGCGCGATGGCTTCAAGCACGAGTTCACGCGCCAGGGTGTCCCCGCCCATCAGCTCCACGACAATATCAATCGATGGGTCGCGTACTAAGCCAAACGGATCTGCATCAACCAGCATTGTCGAGCCAACCAGGGCACGCGCCTTCTCAATATCGCGCACAGCAATGCGCGTGACTTCAATCGTCTGACCGGCGCGACGCGCGATTTCTTGGGCATTACGACGAAGCACCTTCCAGGTCCCGCCACCGACAACGCCAAGCCCGAGTAGGCCAACTTTAATAGAGTCCATTACAGCAATCCGTCCTTGCGAAACATTTCTTTGATGCCGCGCACCGCCTGCCGGGTGCGCTGCTCGTTTTCAATCAATGCAAACCGTACGTACTCATCGCCGTACTCACCAAAACCAATACCTGGAGACACCGCAACTTTGGCCTCCTCCAGAATACGCTTAGCGAACTCCAGCGATCCCTTGGCCCGATAGGGTTCAGGGATATGCGCCCAGATATACATGGACGCCTTGGGGTTCTCAACCATCCAGCCCGCCTCGTGCAAACCTTTGACCAGCACATCGCGACGACTTTGATATTTTTGTACAACCTCTTGCACACAATCCTGCGGACCGTCCAAGGCAGCGATCGAGGCGACCTGTATCGGCGTGAACGTGCCATAGTCGTGATAGCTTTTAATTCGCGCTAACGCACTGACGAGCTCGGCGTTGCCCACCATAAAGCCCACGCGCCAGCCGGCCATGTTGTAGCTTTTACTCATGGTGAAAAACTCAACCGCCACTTCGCGTGCACCCGCTACCTGCATGATGGAGGGAGCCTGATAGCCGTCAAAACAAATATCTGCATAAGCAAGATCATGCACGACGATGATGTCATGTTCACGGGCGAGCTTAATCACACGTTCAAAAAACGGAAGATCGACACACTGTGCCGTCGGGTTGCTCGGGAACCCCAGAATCATCATCTTCGGCTTTGGAATCGACTCTCTGACGGCGCGTTCGAGTTCTTCAAAGAAATCGACGCCTGGCGTCATGCGCACAGAGCGAATATTGGCACCGGCGATCACGGCGCCGTAAATATGAATGGGATAGCTTGGATTTGGCACGAGAACGGTATCACCAGAATCTAACGTCGCCAGCATCAAGTGCGCCAAACCCTCTTTCGAGCCGATCGTGACGATCGCCTCGGAATCAGGATCAATGTCTACTTGATAGCGGCGCTGATACCAGTCTGCAATCGCCTTACGCAAGCGTGGAATCCCTTTTGACACCGAGTAGCCATGGGTCGTGGGTCGTTCGGAGGCCTCGACGAGCTTTTCCACGATGTGCGGGGGTGTCGCGCCATCGGGGTTACCCATCGACATATCAATAATGTCCTCGCCGCGCCGGCGGGCTGCCATTTTCAGCTCGGCAGTGATATTGAAAACATACGGAGGCAACCGCTCGATGCGGGGAAACTTCTTCATCCTAAATCCTTGGTCATCCAACCTGAATCGGCTTTATTTGCAGTGCAGCAAAACCCCATAATCTAGCGCATCACGGGCTACCCGGCAAATCGGGGGCAAAAACACCTAAAAATCTCGATTTCTCCTTGGTAATGGTAGGTACTCTGTGATCGCATCTGACGAATGATTGCGCTATGATCCACGGAACCTGCCGGAGTATTGATTGAAGCTTCATACTGATACCAATTCGGCACTGAACACCGTCACGGGATACGGTGACGGCTTTGTCGAAATTAACCAGACGCGTTTTGACCACGCGATCGCTTTTGGCCCCATGGGCGCCGTGGAACGTTGGCCCGCTGAAACAGCCACGGACATCACCACCGCCCTCCTGCTACAAGCTGCACAACTCAAGTTCGCACCGCTAGACCCTATGGCATTTTTAGACGCCACTGAGTCCACAGGCCCAAGCCTTGAAGGAGTCCGACCTGAAGTATTGCTGATCGGAACCGGGAACCGTCAATGCATGCTATCCCACACGATCTTGCTGCCACTCTTACAGGCCGGCGTGGGTGTCGAATGCATGAGCACGCAAGCTGCGGCCCGCACCTACAACATTCTCATGGCAGAAGGTCGTCAGGTGATCGCCGCCCTGCTGCCAGAGCACACCGCCCCAGGAGCTACTTAATCATGACAACCGTACAAATCGGCAAAGCAGCCCCGGACTTCAAGGCTCTGAGCACGTTCGGCGAAATTACCCTGAAACAATGCAACGGCCGCGGCGTTGTGCTTTATTTTTATCCGAAAGACAACACGCCGGGATGCACTACTGAGACTGAAAACTTCCGCGACCTCCACGACCAATTTCTGGCGCAAAGTTGCGTCGTCATTGGTGTTTCGCGTGATTCACTCAAGTCACACGAAAATTTCAGTAAGAAACTAGAGTTGCCATTTCCCCTGATCTCGGACTCCGATGAGGTCGTATGCAATACCTATGATGTCATCAAATTGAAACAAATGTATGGGAGACAGGTACGTGGCATTGAACGTAGTACCTTTCTCATCGACGCACGTGGAAAACTTGTTCAAGCATGGCGCGGCGTCAAAGTGCCAGGACATGCCCAAGAGGTACTGCAAGCTGCTAGTAGCCTGACCTGATTTATTCGATTGTTTTTCCCTCCAGGAGATTTTCTCGTATGCCGTTGCCCAAGCTGCCCACCCGCCCTGCCGCAATACTCGACCATAACGACACTGAATTAGACCTCTTACCCCCGATTGCACAGACCGCGAAAAGCAAGCCCGCCAACGCAGCAAAAACTGAACATCGCATACTAGCGCTTGAAGCGGAGGATGTTATTCAAGACGAAAGTGTGACGAACCAACGAAGCTCATTCAAACTCCCCATGGCGACAACACCGGCGGCGTCGCCTTCCATCGCACCAACTAAAACATCTGCTCAGAAAAAATCGGCTATCCCGCGAACACCACAGCGCCGCAAATCCTCGGCTCAGACAGGGATTCGCAAGTTGTTCGTGCTCGACACCAACGTTCTGCTTCATGACCCGTCTTCGCTTTTTCGTTTTGAGGAACATGACGTCTTTTTACCCATGATGACGCTTGAAGAGCTTGATCATCAAAAGAAAGGCATGTCTGAGGTTGCACGTAACGCTCGCCAGGTCAGTCGTTCTCTGGACACCCTGGTCGCCGAGCACCGCAAGCTTGACGAAGGTTTACCCCTCAGTGGGCTGGGACACAAAGACGCGATCGGGCGTTTGTTCTTTCAGACCACAGCGATGACGGGCACGCTTCCGCCTGACTTACCCATGGGCAAAGCGGACAACCTAATTCTTGGTGTCGTGCGCGCCTTGCAAGAAAAATATCCGACCCGCGAAGTCGTTTTAGTGTCGAAAGACATCAACATGCGCTTGAAGGCGCGTGCACTATCGATGTCGGCTGAAGACTATTTCAACGATCAGGTGTTAGAGGACTCCGACCTTCTCTATTCGGGCATGCTAGAGTTGCCAGAGAATTTCTGGAACAAGCACGGCAAAGGCGTGGAATCTTGGCAGCAAGGAGGTACCACCTTCTATCGAATTAATGGACCTTTGTGCCATCAGTTCATGGTGAATCAGTTTGTGTATTTCGAAGGCTCAATGCCTTTGTATGCACAAGTGCGTGAAGTAAACGGTAAAACCGCAGTACTCGCCACCTTGCGGGACTTCACCCACGGCAAGAATAATGTCTGGGGTGTCACCGCACGCAACCGCGAGCAAAACTTTGCGATGAACCTGCTGATGAATCCGGAGTGTGATTTCGTTTCACTACTCGGTCAAGCGGGAACCGGAAAAACTCTGATGACGCTTGCTGCGGGTCTGGCACAAGTGCTTGAAACCAAGCGCTACAGCGAGATCATCATGACACGCGTGACTGTTCCTGTTGGTGAGGACATTGGTTTTCTGCCAGGCACCGAGGAAGAAAAAATGCAGCCGTGGATGGGCGCGCTCGAGGACAACCTCGAAGTCTTGAACATGGGTGACGCCGATGGTGGCAGTAATGGCGGTAACGAATGGGGACGCGCAACCACTCTGGATTTAATCCGCTCAAAGATCAAAATCAAATCCTTGAACTTTATGCGGGGGCGCACCTTCCTCAATAAATATCTCATCATCGATGAGGCACAGAACTTAACGCCCAAGCAAATGAAAACGCTCATCACGCGTGCAGGCCCCGGAACAAAAGTCATTTGCCTGGGAAACATTGCGCAAATTGATACGCCGTATCTAACGGAAGGCAGCTCAGGACTCACCTTTGTTGTGGATCGTTTCAAAGGTTGGCCACATGCGGGCAGCGTAACGCTGCAGCGCGGTGAGCGTTCACGACTGGCTGATTACGCTGGGGAAGTGTTGTAAATGTCGATCCCCGTTGCGCTCACGCTTGGTGATGCAGCCGGTATTGGCCCTGAGATTGTGGTCAAACTCCATGCGCAAGGATTGAGTGCTCCTTGCGTGGTGTATGGCGACTTAGGCGCACTCCAGCGAACGGCGCGCATGCTCGGCTTGCCGGTGCAATGCATTGCCATCGACACACTGGAACGCATGCCACTGCAGCAGCAACCGGGCCAACTGTATGTGCGTTCAACGCATCCGGCGCTACCGGCGGATCTACCCGTAGGTCGCGTGGACGCCAGAGCAGGCAGCGCAGCGGTATCTGCTTTGCGCATGGCAATCGACGATGCCATGCAACACAAGGTTCGTGCAATCGTGACGGCGCCACTGAACAAAGAATCGATGCACGCTGCGAGCATTGACTTCCCCGGCCATACAGAGATACTTGCTGAACAGTCTGGCACAGAGCATGTTGCCATGATGTTGGTCAATGACCAGTTGCGCGTCATCCTTGCGACCATTCATATTCCATTGGCTGATGTCTCTCGCACACTCACAGTCGAGCTTGAAAGACGTACGATTGAACTTGCTCATCGTGCCTGTGTGGCGATGGGAGTTAAAGCACCCCGTGTCGCTGTTGCAGGACTCAATCCACACGCTGGCGAACAACGTAAATTCGGCAATGAAGATCTCGACATCATTGCCCCAGCAATCGCTCTGGCACGCGCCCAGGGAATCGATGCAACAGGACCGTGGCCAGGCGACACCGTTTTTATGCGCGCACGCCAGGGTGAGTTCGATATTTGTGTCGCCCAATATCACGATCAAGGACTGATCCCAATCAAGTATCTGGGTCTAGACCAAGGGGTGAATGTCACCGTTGGACTACCTTTTGTACGCACCAGTGTGGATCACGGCACTGCCTTCGATATCGCAGGCAAAGGGATTGCAGACCCCTCCTCCTTGCGTACAGCCTTTGAGCTAGCCCTTGCCTTGACCTAAGTATAAACCCTATGTTTGGCAAGTTTACGTAAAATTTTAGGTTAAGTAACCTCTCTAAGTATATAATTTGACTGGTTTTTATACTTAAGAGGCGCTGGGAATGCGTTTGAAGCTCGCTTTACCCCTACAAAAAGCATGGATTTCAAGCCTAATCTGCTTGGGACTTGCTGTCTCACCAATCTCGGTAAGCGCACAACAAACTACGTCAAGCAGCACCTCGGCCACGCAACCGGCCAAGCCAAAGAAAAGCACCACAACACGGAAAAAGCAGCAACCAAGCAAAACAGCCAAAACGACTCCTCCTGCGCAGACTCCTGACAAAAAGGCCGCACCCGCAGGCGCTCCCCAAGGAAATCGCGCTGTCACGCCCAAGAACGGGAAGACCACAACAGGCACCAAGGCAGTTGTACCCGTTGCCAATCGCGGCAAGAGTGCCGCAGGCGTTGCCGCAGCAGGCGGCTTACGGTCAAACGTGGTCTTCGTTCAAGATTTGAGCAGCAAAGCTGTTTTGTATTCACGGAACGAACAAGTTGTTCGACCTATTGCCTCCATCACAAAGCTGATGACTGCCGTCATCATTGTCGATGCGAAACTCCCGATGGATGAAGTGATTCAAGTCACGCAAGCCGACGTTGATGTGGTCAAACACAGTCGGTCGCGTCTGGCAGTGGGCGCGAAACAT
>CAMCWG010000069.1 GCA_945882005.1 Bordetella parapertussis | reverse complement strand
ATTGATGGAGACGTATGGTTTGTCGGCGCGATCGATACAGAGTGTGAGGCGTGTGGCGCGCACCTGCGCCGATCTGGATGGTTGCGAAACGATTTCACGGACACATTTATCAGAAGCGTACCGATACCGCCCGGCGCTAGTCGTGCAATAACTAAAAATATGTCATATAATCAAAGGCTTTCCCGCGCAATTGCATCCTGTGTGCGTAGTTAAGATACAGTGGCATGGCGCAGGGGGGTCAGTACGTAGTAAGCGCAGTGACTAGAAGTGAAGTACCCAGAAGTGAAGTACCCAGAAGTGGCTCTAGGGTAACCAAGACTTGTGATCGTTTGCGGCAACACAGCGACGGTTAGACAAGGCACCTTCAGAACACAATTTTAAGTAATAGGAAAAGCAATGCCTAAGATGAAGACCAAAAAAAGTGCTGCAAAGCGCTTTCAGGTCCGCGGCAGCGGATCGATCAAGCGGGGCCAGGCGTTTAAACGTCACATCCTGACCAAAAAAACCACGAAGAACAAGCGTCAATTGCGCGGTTCGGCAGCGGTCGATAAAACCAACGTGGCTTCAGTTAAAGCCATGATGCCTTTCGCTTGATAGGAGATACTAAATGCCTCGCGTAAAACGTGGTGTAACGGCAAGAGCCCGTCACAAAAAAGTTATATCGGCCGCTAAAGGCTACCGTGGTCGTCGCGGTAATGTGTTCCGTATTGCAAAGCAGGCTGTTATGCGTGCTGGCCAATACGCCTATCGCGACCGTCGCAACAAAAAGCGTACGTTCCGCGCATTGTGGATCACACGTATCAACGCAGCTGTGCGCGAGCATGGCGTAACCTATAGCGTGTTTGTCGCTGGACTCAAGAAGGCAGCGATCGAACTCGATCGTAAGGTCCTTGCTGATATGGCCGTGCATGACAAGGCTGGTTTCGCAGCTGTCGTCAATCAGGTCAAATCTGCGTTGGCTGCGTAAGCACCGCGCGATCTATGTGTGAACGGGGCCTGCTGGGCTCCGTTTGCATTTTTAAGCTGTGTTTCCTGAAGGCTTTATTAAGATGACTGGATTAGCTACCGACCTGATCGAACAGGCGCGTGCGCAGTTTGAACAAGCTGTTGATGCCGCTTCTCTTGAGAATGCGAAAGCGAAGTTTTTGGGCAAGCAAGGCTCCTTGACTGAAATGCTTAAAGGGCTTGCCAAGCTTGATGCGGAGGCAAAGCGCACTGAAGGTGCGCGTATTAATCAGATTAAGCAGCAGATCGAAGGTCTGCTGAACGCCCGTCGTGCGCAGCTTGCACAGGCGGAGCTTGACGCGCGCCTGGCGAGCGAGACGATTGACGTGACCTTACCGGGCCGAGGGCGCGGTAAAGGTGGGATACATCCAGTCATTCGCACGTGGCAAAGGGTGGAAGAAATTTTCAAGTCTATTGGTTTCGATGTGGCCGACGGCCCTGAGATTGAAAACGACTGGACTAACTTTACGGCTTTAAATAATCCAGAAAACCATCCTGCCCGATCGATGCAGGACACGTTTTATGTTGATATGCATGACGACAAAGGTTTACCTTTGCTCTTGCGCACCCATACCAGTCCTATGCAAGTTCGCTATGCGCGGATGAACAAGCCGCCGATTAAAGTCATCGCTCCAGGACGTACGTACAGAGTGGACAGTGACGCGACACACTCACCGATGTTTCATCAAGTCGAAGGGTTGTGGATCGATGAGAACATCTCATTTGCAGATCTGAAAGGTGTTTACACCAACTTCCTCCAGTGTTTTTTTGAGACGGACGATTTGGTTCTGCGATTTCGCCCCTCGTTTTTCCCGTTCACCGAGCCATCGGCTGAGATCGACATGATGTTCACCTCTGGTCCTAACAAGGGTCGCTGGTTGGAGATTTCTGGCTCGGGTCAGGTGCATCCGGATGTTGTTCGAAACTTTGGTTTGGATCCCGAGCGATACATTGGATTTGCGTTTGGTTCTGGATTAGAACGCTTAACGATGTTGCGTTACGGCGTGAATGATTTGCGTCAGTTTTTTGAAGGCGATCTGCGCTTCTTGCAGCAGTTCAACGATTAATTTGTTTCAGACTGATACGGTTCACCATGCAATTTCCTGAATCCTGGCTACGTACGTTGGTAAATCCTGACATCACCACGGATGAGCTCTCACATCGACTCACGATGGCGGGTCTTGAAGTCGAAGAAACCAATCCCGTTGCGCCTGCCTTTACGGGCGTTGTCGTCGCTCGTATCGTGACCGCCGAGCCACACCCCAACGCAGATAAATTGCGCGTCTGTCAGGTCGATGCCGGCACGGGTGCTGCGCTCCAGATCGTTTGTGGTGCCCCCAATGCTGCGGCGGGAATTAACGTTCCACTTGCGACCGTAGGCGCCGTGCTTCCAGGCAACATGAAGATCGGCATCGCGAAAATGCGTGGTGTTGAGTCATCTGGCATGCTTTGCTCTGCACGTGAGCTTGGTCTGTCACAGGATCATGATGGTTTATTGGTCCTAGACGCAGGACTTGTGCCAGGTACCGATATTCGTGAGGCCCTCGACCTAGATGACACTATCTTTACCTTAAAGCTGACGCCCAATCGTGCGGATTGTTTATCGCTTCTAGGTGTGGCGCGTGAAGTATCAGCGCTAACAGGTGCTGAACTGAAGGCTCCAGCCATTCCTTCTATTAAGCCTTCCATTACCGACACACTTCCTGTAACGGTTAGTGCGCCCGATCTATGCGGTCGCTTTGCTGGGCGTGTTGTGCGCGGCGTGAATGCGCGTGCGCAGTCTCCAGCATGGCTTGTGCAGCGCCTTAAGCGTGCAGGGCAGCGCTCGGTGAGTGCCTTAGTCGACATTTCGAATTACGTGATGCTCGAACTCGGACGTCCAACCCACGTGTTTGATCTCGACAGGATGCCCGAACAGAAGATAGAAGTACGCTGGGCACGTGATGGGGAAGAGCTGACTCTGTTGAGCGAGCAAACGATCAAGCTTGATCCCACCATGGGGATCATCGTCAGTGGCAACCACCCCGAAAGTCTTGTCGGCATTATGGGCGGCTTGGCGACGGCGGTCACGCTGGACACAGTCAATATATATGTTGAGGCTGCTTTCTGGTGGCCGGAATCCATTGCAGGTCGTGCGCGTAAGCTTAAGCTTAGTTCTGAGGCAAGTCATCGTTTCGAGCGAGGCGTCGATTTTCAGCAGATTCCCGAGCACTTAGAATTAATTACAGGGCTGATACTAGATATTTGTGGTGGGCAAGCTGGTCCGATTGATGATCAGCTCGTGAACATGCCTCAGAGACAGCCTGTCACCATGCGCTTGGCGCGTTGCCAACGTGTATTGGGCATCTCGGTATCGCACGAACAAGTATCAACCACCTTTTCTCGTCTTGGTTTCACTTTTAGCTCGACACCCGACCAGTTCGTTGTTACCCCGCCGTCGTATCGCTTTGACATCTCGATTGAGGAAGACCTGATCGAAGAGGTGGCACGGATTGTTGGCTTTGACAATATTCCCGCGAACCCTCCGAGGGCCGCAGCAGTCATGCGACATGCACCTGAGGTGGAGCGTTCGGCCCACGCTATTCGAGCCGACATCGCAGGTCTGGATTACCAGGAAGTGATCAACTTTTCGTTTGTCGAAGCTTCTTGGGAACATGACATGCTTGGGGTAGTGGATCCGATAGGGCTTCTTAACCCGATCGCTAGCCAGTTAGCGGTGATGCGCACCTCTTTATTGCCTGGCTTAGTGGCAAACATCCGCTATAACGCGAACCGCAAGCAATCTCGCGTCCGCGTATTTGAACTTGGAAGAGTCTTTAAGCGACACGCACAGATTAAAGACGGTCCCTTATCCGTAGCCGGTATTGAGCAACCCCAGAAGCTGGCAGGTGCAGCGTGGGGGAGTGCGATTCCTGACCAGTGGGGCCTGCCATCCAAAAACGTAGACTTTTTTGATGTCAAGCGTGACGTTGAAACATTACTCGATGCTCGTTTAGCAGACGTGCGCTTTGCGCCTGTCTCTCACCCCTTACTGCATCCCGGTCGTAGCGCAGAAGTTTTGCTGGACGGCAAGAGCATTGGCTTAATAGGTGAGCTGCATCCTAAGTGGGTGCAGGAGCAAGAACTCGGCACAGCGCCTGTTTTGTTCGAGCTAGCATATGACCCTTTGCGTACGATTCCAATGCCAAAAGTAAAGGAGCTTTCAAAGCAACCTACGGTGCATCGCGATCTGGCTATATGGGTTTCTACCGATAAAACTGTACAGTCCTTATTGGATACTATTCAGAGTACGGTTTCTGCAGACTCGAATTTGAACGTTGTCCAGGATGTGCAGCTTTTTGATCAGTGGAGAGACCCTTCCAAAGAAGCGACACAGGAAAAGAGTCTTGCTTTCCGTATAACTTTGCAAGACACTGAGGTCACGCTAGATGACGCTCGCGTTGACGGATGCGTTGCAAAAATCCGCCAAGCACTAGAAACTGCGCATCAAGCACGTCCTAGATAGTCTTGGCATGGTAGCTATTTAACGTTTTACAACTGATCTAACTTATGACTGAACCTCGCACACTGACCAAAGCAGAGCTCGCTGAGCTCCTGTTCGACCGAGTTGGGCTGAACAAACGCGAGGCTAAGGACATCGTTGATACTTTTTTTGAAGAAATTCGTGACGCCTTAGCGCGAGGCGAGCCGGTAAAACTTTCGGGGTTTGGAAATTTTCAGGTTCGTCAAAAGCCACCTCGTCCTGGGCGTAATCCCAAGACAGGCGAAACGATACCGATCGCTGCTCGTCGCGTCGTGACATTTCATGCTAGCCAAAAGCTCAAGGGAGCTGTTGAGAATCCAGAGCAGCCGCAAATTTAATTTGGGTGTGGCCTCACTACCGACTTTCGTATTAAGCTCAGGTTATGACGATTTCAGACAAGCCATTTGTATTACCGCCGATTCCGGCTAAGCGTTACTTCACAATAGGTGAAGTGAGTGATTTATGTGGCGTCAAGCCGCATGTTCTACGCTACTGGGAGCAAGAGTTCACACAACTCAAGCCTGTCAAGCGTCGCGGTAACCGACGGTACTATCAGCACCATGAGGTTTTGCTCATTCGCAAAATACGTGAGCTGTTGTACGAGCAAGGTTTTACAATCAGCGGCGCTCGCAACCGTTTGGGTGAAGGGCGCGAAGTGCCGCAACAAGACCCTGATGCCGCAGTTCGACTGACGGCTCAAGAGTTGCACTCTTTGCGTACTGAACTCAGCAGCATTCGTGAGATGTTGATTGATGCGCAAAACAGGCACGCGCCGAGTGGTCAACTGAAGCTGGGCTGAGGTCTATTGGCTCGGCAGGACCTCGTTGGCTCTGCTATACTTTCATTCTTTCGGGGCGTAGCGCAGCCTGGTAGCGCACTTGCATGGGGTGCAAGGGGTCGCGAGTTCGAATCCCGCCGTCCCGACCAGCAATATCAAGGGGTTAGCTTTCAAAAGAAGCTAACCCCTTTACAATTTAGCCTTGCGCTCTATTGTCGGCTCGCGCACGCCGTTGGGGCTTTTCTAATCCACGAAGCGTTGACTTCTCATTATTGTGGGGCACTCCTTGAGGCTAGCAATACTTGTCCCAACCTACAACGAGTCGAAAAATATCGGTACGTTACTCGGTGCACTAGCGGATGTCGGTAAGCGCACTCCCGGTGTAGAGATAGACGTCTACGTTCTGGATGACTCATCGCCCGATGGCACAGCCGCAGTAGTTCAAGAAACCGCCCAACGTTTGTTGTCTGACCATTTTCGTGTGACCTTGATCGTGCGTCCCGTAAAAGAAGGACTTGGCAAAGCATACATTGATGGTCTAACACGCATGTTGCGACTACCCATCGCGCCAGATTTTGTCATGCAAATGGATGCTGATCTGTCTCACAATCCTAAATACCTGACAGACTTTATTAGACTCGCCGAAGCAGGGCACGACTTTGTATTGGGGTCACGGTATATTCCAGGCGGCTCAAGTCCAAACTGGCAATGGCATCGCAAACTCTTGAGTCGTGGTGGGAATATGTACGCACGTTTAATACTAGGTAGCCATGTCTCTGACTATACGGGTGGCTACAACATGTATGCGATTGCGCTTCTCAAACAGATCGATTTGGCGCGTCTGAACCACACGGGCTACGGTTTCCTGATCGACTTAAAGTACAAAGCTGCAAGCGCATGCCGACGCATCGGGCAAGTTCCGATCGAGTTCACTGAGCGCGAACACGGAGTCTCAAAGATGCCTGCCAGCACAATCTGGCGGAATTTCTTTATGGTTCTTTCTATCAAGCTAAAGTCTCTCTCGGGCCGTTAGTGCCCCCGACATAAACCCTTATGAATTCGAGCTCTCGATCGCTTCATATTGCATTGCCCTTGCTCACATCGTGCGTCGTGATTGCGGTTTCGTTACTTGCTATCGGGCAGGTCTTGCAGTCGAATTGGAATGAATTATTCCTATTCAATGGCGATTCACTCACGCTTGCACTCTATGCGAAATCGCTGTTTTCGGGCGAACTAAGAGACTGGACCTTTTCATCGCAGATATTCTTTTTCCCTGAGATATTCATTTACGTCATTTGTTATGCCCTGACGCCAAACCTGGAGTGGTCTTTTATTCTGAATGGGTTGGTTAACTATTGGCTATATGCTTTTCTTCTTTACCGCATCGCCTCAGCGATTGGCGCCAGCCTCTTGGCGCGCTGCGGTTTTACGATCCTGTCAGTTTGCTTGTTGCTTTTGTACTGTTCGCTAGAGCAGGGCGCTGAGGTAAACGTGACGGCGCTTGTTACGCTGTTCTTATTTAACACATACTATTTTGGTGCAGTGCTTTGCACATTGTTTGTCACTTGGACTTGCTGCGCTTTTCTAAACGGCAATCATTTCGCTAGGCGATATGGGTACGGATTGATCGTGGCTTTTACTGCTATGACGTACTTCTCTAATCCCATGTTCTTACTTCAAGGGGCTATACCCTTTGTTGCTTGCATACTATTTATGAGATGGTATCTGCAGCTCGATAAGAACACATCACGCGTACTGATCATCTCAATGATTTCTGGTGTGCTACTTGGCCAGCTCATGCGTATGATTTTTTCTGATCATGTCGGAAAGTCGATTGGGAAATACGTCCACTTAAGGTCTGTCATAGATGGTGTTCAGGGATTTGGCGCCAACCTCGCTAGAGTTGCCGAGACAACGAGCGGCACTGTTGAGTTCTTAATCATTGGGGTACTACTCATCACCGCTATAGGGGTCGCGACTCGCTATTTCGGTACACCCCCCCGTGCACGTGATCTTTCCAGCGCTCCAGCGAATCAGGCACTTCTATTTTTAGTCCTCTTTTCAGCTGTGTCTGCTTGCATCACGCTGTTCGGAACACTTGTTTCCGGAAACTCTTTGATGCGCTATTTTTTACCGGTCGCCTTGCTACCAGTATTCGTATTACTTACAACATTCCATCAAACATTGATGGTGAGCGGGATGGTTACCCGTCGATACTTTGGTCTTTGTGTGATCATTGGTATTGCAATGGTGGCATTTGTCTGTGGCAGGCCGAACACAACCGCCAGTTTCTCATGGTTGTTCAACGCCAGTTACAGCCAAAGTCATGAGGGCATACGCTGCTTTAATGGGCACATGTCGGATAAGCCATTTAATGTGGTTGGGACGTTCTGGACTACGCGAACCCTCGATGCGTACGGATCCACGCGCGCACGAGCACTTCAGGTCAATGAGCGGTTTGAGCCAACACTTTGGCTAAATAACCGGGCGACCTATAGAGACCTAGCGATCAATGGCGTGATCGTTAGTCGCGCACAAGACGCTCTTCGACAGAAAGGAAGTATTTATGCTGAAGAGACTCGCACGCTAGGGAGCCCAGACAGGATTTTCGCCTGTAAGGACTTCGATATTTATTATTATGCGGATGGATCGCCCGGTTTTAGTCAGCTTACCGAACAGATGAAAAAGCTCAAGCGTTAGAGCAAGCCGCGTTTTTTATTAGTGTGATTAACTGCTGAAGTTCTTGCTCGGTTGTATCCCAACGGCAAACAAGACGGGCGAGCTCTGGGCCTCTTCGGTAAAACAGTACACCACCTGCGGCAAGCTGATCGAGAGCCTCGGCACGCATTTTCAGAAACACCTCATTCGCTTCGACCGGCGCAATCACGTGAGCACCATCAATCTTAGCAATTGCGTTTGCGAGTACGGTGGCAGCACCATTAGACTGCCTCGCAAGTCGCAACCAAAGATCATCTTGCACATAAGCAAGAATTTGTGCTGAGGCAAAGCGCATCTTTGACCAGATCATTCCCGCGCGTCTAAGGTGAAAACCAATATTATTTGCAATATCGTCATTGAAGACAACGATGGCGTCGGTTAGTAGACCCCCGTTCTTTGTCACGCCAAAGGACAAAATATCGACGCCTGCCTTCCACGTTAGCTCTGCCGGTGAACAGCCTAGATGTGCGACTGCATTGGCGAACCGCGCGCCGTCCATGTGCAGGACAAGATCGTGATCTTTTGCGATAGTACCCAGTTGTGTGACTTCGGCGCAGGTATAAACGGCACCGAGGTCAGTTGCTTGGACGATATTTACGGCTACGGGCTGGCTCTTATGCGCTTGCCCTTTACCTGCTGTTGTAACCGCTTGTTGTAAGGCGGCCGGATCCAACTTCCCGAATTGCCCAGAAAGAGCGGTGACTTTCAAACCTGAGCCAAAAAAGCCGGCAGCATTGCATTCGGACGTATTGATGTGTGATTCAGGACTGCAATAGACAGCCGAAAACGGTGTGGTTGTCGCTGCCAGTGCTAAGGCATTTGCACCGGTTCCGGTAGGAATGGGGAAGACACGTACCGGCCGTTCAAATAGCGCGCTCATGCGGTCGTGGAGCGCTGCGGTGTGCGCATCGCCGCCATAGCCTAGAGCATTTCCGCTATTGCTGCTGACGAGGGCCTCAAGTATCTCTGGGGCCGCGCGCCCACAATTGTCGCTACGAAATTCGAGAGCTTCGTTAGTCATATGCTTTAGATGACGAGTTGTGTGCCAAGTTCTACGACGCGGTTCGCAGGAATTTTAAAAAAGTCTGTTGCGCTTGTCGCATTCTTGGACATGATTCTAAAGAGTTGCGCCCGCATGGCCCAGACACTGCGCTGACCGGAAGGCACGACCGTCTCGCGAGAGAGATAGAACGTCGTGGACATCATGTCAAAGTCCAGTCCAAATTGCTTACAGAGCGTCAAGGCACGGGGTACGTCTGGGTTTTCCATAAATCCGTAACGCACGACAATTCTGCTGAAGCCTTTGCCTAAGTCTTCAACCGTCAAACGCTCCGCATCTTTAACAAAGGGCGTATCAGCCGTGTGCACAGTCATCAGTACAACGCGTTCGTGCAGTATCTGGTTATGCTTCAAATTATGAAGTAGCGCTGTCGGGACTCCGCTCGTTGAGCTCGTCATAAAAATTGCAGTGCCACGCACTCGGTGCACATCATCAATTGCCTGGATGAATAAGTCCATCGGCATGCTCTGCTTGGCAACCTCTGCGCCCAAGACCTTACGACCTCTTAGCCAGGTCGTGAGCACCACGAAGGTAATCAGACCGATACCGATTGGAAACCAACCGCCTTCTGGGATCTTCACCGCGTTTGCAGCGAAGAACGCACCGTCAATAACAAAGAGGAAACCTGCGACCAGGATCGTGCTAAACCAAGACCACTTCCAGATCAGCTTCATCACAAAGGCAATCAGGATGGTATCAATGAGCATCGTCCCCGTAACGGCAATCCCGTAGACAGAAGCTAGGTTGGAAGAGGTTTTAAAGCCAAGTACCAGTGCAATCACACAGGCAAACAACACCCAGTTGGTGAAGGGCACATAAATCTGCCCTCTCTCTTCGCCGGAGGTATGAATGATCAACATGCGCGGCAACAAACCCATTTGAATCGCTTGACGCGACACCGAGAACGCACCAGAGATGACCGCTTGCGACGCAATAAAGGCTGCAATTGTCGACAAAACAACCATTGGAATGAGCGCCCATTCGGGTGCTAGCTTAAAAAATGGACTGTCGATTGCGCTTTTATCTGAGAGCAGTAGGGCTCCCTGTCCAAAGTAGTTCAACACCAGAGCGGGAAGCACAAAGCCAAACCAAGCCAAGCGAATGGGGCGACGGCCGAAGTGCCCCATGTCTGTGTAGAGGGCTTCACCTCCCGTGACTGCCAACACCACGGCTGAAAGAGCGAAGAAAGTCAGGGTGGGGTATGCCGTTGCAAACTTGAAGGCATAAAACGGATTCAACGCGAGCAATATTTGTGGATCTTGTGCAATTTGCACGATGCCCAGTAAACCGAGCACAGAGAACCAGACAATCATCACCGGTCCAAAGAACATTCCGACCATGGAGGTGCCGTGCTTTTGTATGACAAACAATCCAGTCAAGATCACGAGCGCGATCGGCATGACAAAGGGCGTGAACTTGGGCGTCACAATTTCTAGTCCTTCAACAGCTGAAAGAACAGAAATTGCGGGCGTGATCATACTGTCGCCAAAAAACAGACCTGCAGCAAAGATGCCAAGCATCGTCACGATCCCGGTCAACCCCAAGGCCTGCGTACGTTCGGTCATCATTGCAAGCAAAGCCAGCGAGCCGCCTTCACCTTTATTGTCGGCGCGCATGACAACAGCCACATACTTGATTGATACAACCAACATGATCGACCAAAATACAATCGACAGCATGCCCATGACATTGTCTGGTGTGACGGGAATAGGGTGGTGTCCGTTAAAAATTTCTTTCAGCGCGTAAATGGGGCTCGTTCCGATGTCGCCATAGACGACACCGATCGCCCCAAGGGTCAGGGCGGGTAATGCTTGACGATTATTCATGCGATTGGGATATTTTCTTTTGACGCGTCATTGTAGAGCAGGAACATCACTTGCCAGCGTATGGGTGCTGCGTTTTCCAATGGCGAGCAATATCGATGCGCCGGCAAACCCAAACGCGGTCGTGCTTCTCAAGATGGTCTAAAAAACGGATCAAACCAGCCATGCGACCTGGTCTGCCAAGCAGCCTGCAATGCATGCCGATCGACAACATCTTGGGGCAGTCCTCACCTTCGGCATACAGCACGTCGAAGCTGTCACGCAGATACTCAAAGAAGTGTTGACCCGTGTTGAACCCTTGTGGTGTCGCAAAACGCATATCGTTTGAATCAAGCGTGTATGGCACGATTAACTGTGGAACCTTGATGCCATCCGTCTTAGTCACCTCAGTCCAAAAGGGAAGATCATCCCCATAATTATCGCTGTCGTACTCAAAACCACCGTGATCAGCAACGAGCCTCCGGGTATTCGGGCTATCGCGACCTGTATACCAACCTAATGGCCACTTACCGTTTGTTATTTCATTGAGCATTGTGGTTGCTGCCGACATATGTGCTCGCTCGGTCGCCTCATCGATGTTCTGATAGTGCAGCCAGCGCAGTCCGTGCGAGGCAATTTCATGATCTTGTTGCAACAATGCCGCGGTCAGCTCTGGATGTCGTTTTAAGGCGAGGGCAA
>CAMCWG010000068.1 GCA_945882005.1 Bordetella parapertussis | reverse complement strand
TTTTTTAACGGGAATGCAGATTTAGCGCTTCTATCTGGCAAACGCTTGTCGAAACTCGCTGAGTTTGGCTTTAATGTCGTCGCAGTCGACTATCGTGGCTTTGGGGAAAGTGGCGGCACATTGACACTCAACCATTTGCAATCAGACAGTCTGGCCATTTACCAAGCCGTCGCAAACCGCGATGATTTGGGGACAAAACGGATTATGGCCTATGGTTGGTCGTTGGGTAGTTTTGCAGCGACCTATTTGGCGACTCATGCGGCTGTAGACGGCCTTGTTTTGGAGGGGGCACAGACTAATGTGCAAGAAGTGCTAGGCGCTTGGACACCTTGGTATGTAAAACTCTTTGTACGCTTCAATATTGATCCAGGCCTCGCCACAGCAGACAATCCTGCGGAATTGAAAAAGTACGCAGGGCCACTACTAATCATTTCTGGACGACAGGATATCATTGCACCACCCGCTTTCTCCGAACGCCTCTATACCGCATCAGTATCATCGACAAAAAGGTGGATCAACGTTGATGCTAATCATAAAAATATTTACGATGAACCCGAATTCGCTCTCGCATTCGAAGCATTTAGCACGCTTGTCTTCGGAAAACGACAACACTAATTTGAGAACATATTTAGGCTGCTGAGGCATGGTCGTAGAGTACCGCCCGAATAAATTACACAATCACTTTGTATGACAACATATGAAAAAATTAAATTTTCTAATATTGAGCGCCTTGTTAATACTTCCATTCTCGGCAAGCGCCCAACTACTTGATGCAATCCGTGGCCACTTTCAGGATCTGAAGGTGCGCTTTGAAGATCATCAAAAAATTGAAGGTGAGGTGATTAAACGAGGGACAATCGACAAAAATGCAAAAGGGCAGGATTTGATACACAACTCCTCTGGCGAGTGGTCGCTGATCAGGGTTGGCAATCAATTGTATTTGCAATCAAACGAGGACTTTAGATCTAGCCCCGGCCCTGACTATCACATCTATATCAGCAGCAAGGCTGCCATCAAAGATAATGATGAGTTTGGCGCACAACAAGTTGAAGTCAGTCGCATTAAAAAACCAAATGGTGCTGCGTTCTATCTTTTAAAGACACAAGATCCAGACGATGTAAGCAGTGTCTTGATTTGGTGTAAGCAGTTCAAAGAGTACATTGGATCTGCTGATTTGCGCTCTGCAAGGTAAGCGTCGTGTGAGTTGATACCACTTGTCGAGCCCTTCCTTGATGACAATATATGCATAGCCCTCGCGAGTAACAGCGGGGGCTTTTTGCTTTTCACTCAGTTGGAGTCTTAAAATCAATGGCAAATTAACATTCACCGGAAACTGCGCCATGATTTTCAACCCACTTCTGGATCTTCAGTTTCACCGTGATGTCAGTCTCTCTCCTGCCCAGATCTGGGAAGGCTTAACTACCCCAGCTATCTTAATGAAATGGTTTTGTCCGAGGCCATGGCAAGTTGTTGAGTGTGAAATCGATCTAAAGCCGGGTGGCACCTTTCGGACTGCAATGGAATCGCCGGAAGGTGAAAGAATGCCCGACAACCATTGGTGCTTTTTAACCATCGAACCACAACAACGACTAGTTTGGACCAACGAGCTTGACCCCGATTTTAGGCCAAAGCCGCAACCCAAAGATGAGAATCTTGGATTCTTCTTTGTGGTTGACCTAAGGCTCTTGCCACTTATCAATGGTGGAACATCGTATACCGCGAATGTGATGCATCAGAGTGAAGCCACTAAACAGGCGCATGAAGACATGGGCTTCCAGTATGGATGGGGTGCGGCACTTGATCAACTAGTTGAGTTGATGCAATAAATTTATTTGATTTGCAGTGACCAATGCAGGTTAGCTCCGTTACTCTCTGTACCGACCGGGTCCACCTTCAAATCTGAATAACCCCTGCGTTCGCGCTCCGGTTACTTGTATTTTTAAGGGCTCTGCAGTTTGGTCTTATTGCTGTTGGGTATTGACAGTGACTTTAAAAAAATTGTTACACTAAATTTATCGCCAAAATGACTATCAACATTGAGTAATCAAGATGAGACTGTTTAAACGTGCACTGCTGGCCTTTTCTTTTTTAATATTAGCTGTCAATGCGAATGCACAGCTCGCAGTGCTTGATGGCAATTGGTACAGCGCGCAATGGAAGTACGGCTATGTATTAAAGGACGGAGTTGGAATGGCAACCAGCACAAACAGCTCGAACTTTCAGGTTGGACAAAATATCATCCAATTGACTGCCATATCGCCCAACACCTTTACAGGTCAACAGGTCTACACAGACGGTAAGTTTTACAAAGTAAATGCCAAGCTTCAGGCCGATGGCCGTTTGTATTTTGAAGGCGAAAAGAATGCAAAATGGGTAATGGATCGCATAGGCGCCGCGCCCCAGGCAACTACCCGCTCTAGTCAATCAACCCAAACAAACACATCTGCTGCCTCGGCATCCTCCTCACCCTCTTTTGATTGTCGGAAGGCAACAACTGCAGTTGAAAAGCTGATTTGTAGTAATCCTGACTTAAGTAAACTCGATGTAAGTCTCGCCGAGACATACAAAGAGGCTGTATCGAAAGATCGTTCTATCAGAGACGATCAACGCGCCTGGAACGCAGAAAAAAATAAATGTGCTGATATCGACTGTGTAAAGAGCGCCTACGAGGATCGCATAAGCGAATTGACTAACTTTATTGTGCAGTATGACAGAGCTGCGCTTACTCAGGCGCAAGCGCCAACTCCGAGAGCTGCTTCCCCAGCTGAGCGCTTAGCAAGCGAGCTGGGGCCCGATAAAACAGCCGGATGTTTAGCGGTTTCGCTTAAATTTGTTGGCATTTTTTCTAACGCTTCACCCGGATCAGATGAAGCCACTTACCTTAAGCGCAGCATACGTATGGCTGAAGTATTCGTCGGAATATCTAAGCTTCAAAATAGAAGTCAATTTGAAGCATACTTTAACAACCCGGGGTTTAAAGAGAGTGTCAAACGAGCATCCGCCAAGGAGCTTACAAACTACTTGAGTACCCACTGCTCTCAACCAGAAGTCAACCAACTTGTTCAAACTGGTTGGAAGTGATTTTCCAACAGACTTTCGTCAACTCGGCCACGAGCCGCCTTCTGAAATCGCCCCCTGAGGTTAACGTTGCCAGTGCCGGCCAGTAGTAAACATTCGTTGCTCGCAAATTACGTAACGGCACTAAAGGAATGACATGAGATCTTTAAAGTACCTTTGTATTGTCTTGACTGCCCTTGCTCTACCAATCAACGTATCCGCGCAAGTACAAGATTGCGATCGACTAGCTGCATCTCCTTTAGATCCACAGAAGCAGTCACCCGGTTTAGGTTACAGCCAGTTAAATGCGAGTCTGGCCGTCCCCGCCTGCAAGAGGGCGACGGAAGAAAGCCCGCAGACAGCGCGCCAATGGTTCCAGTATGGTCGGGCCCTAGAGAAAGCCAATAGGTTGCCAGATGCGATTTATGCATATCAGGAAGCCGTCAAGCTAAAGTCTGGCGCTGCACACAACAATATCGGGGAGCTCTACCGAGACGGCAAGGGGTTTCAAAAGGACTTGAATAAGGCGGAAGAATACTTCGTGCTTGCGGCTAGTTTGAATTCGCCAGAAGGCAAGAGCAACTTGTTGGCACTCCAGGCTCAACTAAAGAAAGTAGCTGGCAGTGCGATTCCTAAAGAACTCGTTGGTAGCTGGGCTGGCAAAGGATCAGTTTGCCTGAAAACATTAGATAAAAAGTCTCTCAGCAAGTGGTACGGAATGGTCTTCACGAATACTGAGTTACAGAAGGGCCGCGTTAGTGATTACGAGATCGGTCCAGATCTTTGCACGCCACAAAAGGTAACTGGTCAGTTTCCAAGTTACACCATTGCATTTGACTGCAAGCCCGGAGACGACGGCCCCTACACTACAATTGAGAAGTTCACGATCGTAGGCGATCAACTAAGCATTGATCTGAACGGCATCTCCGTATGGAAACGCTGCCCTAACTAAACGAGCAAACAATCTATGTCATTAAGCAAACGCTTAGTCTTTCTTTTATCTCTTTGCTGTATTTCTCAAATAGCACTTGCTGAGGATATTGGATTAACCAAACAGTATTCTGTCTGCATGGACAAGTCGGATGGTGTTACTAGCAACATGATCGATTGCATCGTGGCCGAGACAAACCGCCAGGACCTTCGCCTGAACAAAGTGTATAAAGCATTCATGGCAGAACTCTCGGCAGAGCGAAGGAAGCACCTCCAAACCGCGCAACGTGCATGGATTGCCTACCGCGATGCAAACTGTAGCTTCTATTTTGATCCGGACGGTGGAACAATAGCCAGAGTGAATTCAAATAGCTGTTTCATGTCAGAGACCGTAACTCGAGCTAAAGAGCTCGAAGCTCTATCTGGCATTTCACCAACATCAGCATCAGAGCAGTCAACCCCGCCTGCAGGACAAGTACAGGCGCCGACCCCAAGAAACCTAGCACCTGCGGAACGCTTGGCCATGCAATTGGGACCAAATAAAACGGCTGGGTGCCTGAGTGTTTCTGGAAAATTTATTGGCCTTCTTTCGGGTGGTGCTCCAGGATCAGAGCTAGCGGCCGCCCGAAATTTGTACATACGCTACACAGAGGTATTCTTGGGCATTGCTAAACTGCAAGATAAAAGTCAGTTTGATGCGCAAATGAATGGCTTCAGGGAAAGCGTTAAGCAAGCGTCTCCACAAAATTTAAAAGACTACTTCGAAAGTAACTGTTCACAACCAGAAGTTAACCAGCTTATGCAGAGTGGTTGGAAGTAGTTTGCCGCCCGGGCCACCATCTGAGAGCAGACAACACCTGAGCTCGCGCTATTTTTTTTCGACTTTTGGGGGCTTGTGACTGCACCTCACACTAAAACTTATAGCCCACACCGACCATGATGTTGTAAGCCGAGAAGTCTGCCTGGCCGGTTACGGTGAATACATTGCGCTTTGTCTGCAAACTAAACGAATTCATTTTTATGTAATTTGTTTCTACAAATCCATACCAATTTGATGTCCACAGATATTTGGCACCCACTGCAGCAACCAAACCCATGGTCGAACCAACTCTATTTTGATTGTCAAGCACATCCACATTCATCTGCGCATTAACTAGCCCCATCTTCGCGTAAACCTGCACGTCTGGATTAAGAGCGTAGCCAGGTAAAACTGACAGTACATACTGCTTGTTGACAGGGTTTACTTCAATTTGTGCAGCAATAGTCGCTTGACTACCTAAAGCGAACGTATGGCTGAGGCCAAAAAAATAAGGAGTTGAGCTTCCCTGATAGGGTTGATCTGGCAATTTAAAAGAGCCGTAGTTGAGCCGCAGATCCCTCGCCTTAATCGAATAAGCCTGGTACCCGATATCGAACTGAACCGCTGTACCACTAAAGTTCTTCGCGGGATCAGCAAAACTTTTTTCTTGCGCGTAGATAGCACACGGAAAAATAAAAACCACTCCGCTGACGCAAATTTTTCTGAGCGGCTTAAGCACTCTCAACACATTTCCCTCGGTAGATCGATAGATGACAAATTTACAGGGTCACTTATTGTGAGTCGACGCATAGTATACAAAGCGTGGAGCCGAACCCTCAGATAGAATCAATAATCGCGTTGCATTAGGTAGCTTGTAAATGGCTTCCCTATAATTTCGTACGTACTCAATAAAACCAACCTAAATACCCTGTCATCAACCGAGGAATTAAATGAATAGGTCCGTTGCAACTGTAACAGCGAAACCCGTTTCAATATCACCGCCTGATTCTTCAGCTATTCTCGGTCCAAAAGAGGACGCACTCCAGGTTTTGGCTAGATGGATTCACGCTTTTAACACCTCAGATATTGAGGGAATAGTTAGCCTTTACGCGTCTGATGCGCTCTTCATTGGAACTGGCAGCAGAGAAGTAGGAAAAACCCCCGAATACTTCCGAAAGTATTTTCAAAGTCTCAAAAGAGATATGCCGAGAGGCGCAAAGTTAGAGAGCTATTCCACCGTAGAGCTCTCGAGTACAGTAGTTCTAATTAGCGGAATGGACACAGTAAGCGGCACGAAAGAGGGGGCGACCTTTTACCGCCCGGGTAGGACATCATTCGTATTGGCGAAGCGTGAAGAAAAATGGCAGATCGTTCAATTTCACCGATCAGCCGTGCCTGATTAAGAGCAATATATGAATATCAACACTGATTACAGCAAGAGAGTCGTGATTAATCACCACGACTTACCCTGGATTCCAAGTCCGCAATCAGGCGTTGAGCGACGAATGCTCGAGCGTATGGGTGATGAGGTAGCGAAAGCGACTTCAATCGTCCGATACCACCCCGGATCTAAATTCGAAAGTCATATCCATGAACATGGTGAAGAGATATTGGTTTTAGATGGGGTATTTAGTGATGAAGCCGGCGACTATCCTGCTGGTACATACATCATGAACCCTCCTGGCTCGTCTCATGCACCGCGTAGCGAAACAGGCTGCACCCTTTTTGTAAAGTTAAGATATCTTGGTCCGGATCAAGTTCAGAGAGAAGTACTAAACACTGCAACAGCTGATTGGTATCAAGGCATGGTCCCGGGGCTTACCGTGATGCCGCTCATGCAGCAGGGTACTGGCTCGGCTTTAGTCCGGTGGGCACCTCAAACATATTTCAATCCACACAAACATTATGGTGGCGAAGAGATATTTGTAGTTGATGGCGTCTTTGAAGATGAGCACGGGCGCTACCCTGCGGGCTCATGGATCAGAAGTCCTCACATGAGCATGCACCAACCATTCAGCAAAGAGGGCTGCACCATCTTCGTTAAGACTGGACACCTACTAGTCTGATTGAGACCGTTGATCGTAGTGCCCATAACAACTGAATTAGACGCAACAGTACTAAACAATGAGCTTGACAGCTAACTCTCTGATGCGTTGATCTAGATAGTAGCCGCCGTATTCTGTGTAATGCAGAAACTTCCTCTTGCAATGGCTGCATTCAAGAACATCTGAGCGGTTATAAGGATAGTGCTGGATTGCAATCGGCGCTTCTTCGGACCAAAGATTAGTTCCATCTGGGTGATATTCATCCCAGGACTCCTCCGCCCCCTCTGTCTTCAGTGTGCCCAAGACTCGCCATTTACTCAAATCGAAATAGCCTGGCACCGATACCCATCCAGGACAAGACAGACTTGAGCATGCTGGGCAATCCTTAAGAGCCTTTGTGGTCTTTGCAAGGTCTCGCAACTGCTCTCTATTTAATTTGCTTGTCACGACATCTAACGGCTAAAGAGCCAGCCAGCCATTTTCCATAGGCAGTATGGCACCATTCATCTGCCCACCCGCTGACGTGCACAAGAACAGGGCAAGCTCTGCAAGGTGTTTAGCTGGAATTAACTTTCCGCCAGGTTGTTTGCCTTGCAAAAACTCTGCTGTCGCAAGATCCCAATCCATATTTTTTTCATGCATTAAGGCACGGATTCTGCTCTCTATATTTGGAGTGAGTACAGACCCAGGGCACAGGGCATTACAGGTAATGTTTTGACCCACAACCTCTGCGGCAATCGCACGCGTCAGACCGATTAGAGCGCTTTTTGTCGTGACATAGTCAATGCGATTTGGAGTGCCTCGTTGACCATACACTGAAGTCATGTTGATCACGCGCCCCCAGCCCGACTTACGCATACCAGGCAAAAAGGCTTTCGCGAAATGAAAGGGTGCACTGAGATTAACCGCGAGAGCCTGATCCCAACGGTCCGTAGGAAATGTCTCAATCGCTGAAAAATGCCGCGTCACAGCATTGTTGACCAGAATATCAATACCGCCGAACTGCTCAAGAGCAGTCGTAATAATCTGGTCAATTTCTTGGGGATTTTGTAAATCTTTTTGAAGATACAGCGCGGTCACACCGAACGATCTAATAGTAGCGAGATGCTCAGCAACGACACTCGGGTCTTCAAGTCCATGCAGCACGACATGACAACCCGCTGATGCGAGCTCCTGTGCAATGGCTAAACCAATGCCACCGCTCGAACCCGTAACCAGTGCCGCTTTACCTTTGAGCATGCTCAACTCCTGAAACAAACCAAACAACCAATACTTAATTTGCAGTCATACCCGATTTTTTAACAAGATCCTTAGAGGCGGTCAGGTCTCGCTGGATTTGATCGGCAAACTCCTTGGGCGTACTTGGCGAGGCGTTGAGTCCCAACCCATCTAGACGTGCTTTGACCGAGGGATCCTTTAAAGCTGTGACGAGATCTTTGTTGAGTTGCTCCACAACCTTTGCTGGCGTGCCAGCAGGCACTGCATACCCATACCACTCAGGCATTTTTCCTAGTTCAGGAAAGCCTGCCTGCGAGGCAGTGGGTGTATCAGGTAGCACCGACACACCATCGGGTCCGAACATCACTAGGCCTACGAGCTTACCCGAACGCACATGAGGTGCGACAGACGTCGGATTTGCGACGAACAAACCGATGTGTCCAGCCAATACATCGACGATACCAGGGCCAGCGCCCTTGTACGCAACATGCATCATATCGACCCCTGTTACCGCTTTGAACATCTCGCCAGTCAACTGGGGACCAGACGCACTCGAGCCATAGGACAACTTGCCAGGCTGCGTTTTTGCTAACGCGATAAATTCCTTTAGATTTTTAACATTCAAGTTAGGGTTCGCCACCAATACAAATGGTTGCTGAGTCCCACGCGTGATTGGGACAAAGTCCTTGATGGGATCGAAGCCAGTATCTTTGTACATATGTGGATTGACAGTAAACGCACCTTGATGCGCAAGCACAATCGTATAGCCATCAGCGGGGGCTTTGGCCGCATAAGCAGTTCCAACGTTCCCTTGCGCGCCTGCACGATTTTCAACGATTACTTGTTGTTTCCAAAGTTGCGTTAACTTTTCAGCAAGAATTCGTGACACTGCATCTGTCCCACCACCGGGTGGAAATGGCACAACGATTTTCACTGGCTTCGTAGGATTAAAAGCTGAGTCTGCCCAGGCAGGCACAGAAATACCCAAGCACATCACAAGCAAAGCTAATACTTTTTTCATTATTGTCTCCTTAGGGAATCGTTTTTTACTTTATAGAGTAATTACAAGAAATACGCGACAACCAATTGCTAAATCAAGACTCCGATTCTGGGATTTGCCAGCCCGCAAGCTGTTCACTTAGTCGTGCCACCTCGGTATGATCAACATTCGGGCCTAATACCCCCTTGGCTCCAGACCATAAGTCTAAGCATAAATTACCAAAAGGTGCAGACACGCCAAGATTTCTTGCAAGACCCATCGCAATCGCGATGTCCTTGACCATCATATGCAAGGGAAAACCAGAATCAAACTTGCGGGACAGCACATATTGTTTAAATTTTTTCTGAGTGCTGTTATTCATCCCAGTCGAACTATTCATAACATCAACCATCACAGTCGGATCTAACCCAAATTTAGAACCAATGATCAGCGCTTCGATTCCGATCAGATAGCCCGCACATGAAACTAAATTATTGAGCGCCTTCATCGCATGGCCCGAGCCTAAAGCGCCGGTTCGTGTGACCGTTCCCATCAGTGAGAGCAAGGGCTCGGCCCGGTCAACCGAGGCAGCTTCCCCGCCTGTCATGATGGTAAGCGTTCCACTTTGAGCTCGAGGGACGGCACCAGAGACTGGGGCATCAATGAATGAAATATTCAAAGCCTCCAATCTCTGACCCATCGACAAGGTCATGTTCGGCTGCCCAGAGGTCATGTCGATAATCATCGCATTCTTTTTTAAACGACTGACTGAGCCACTTTCCCCGAACAGCACGTCCTGAACTACGCCGCTATTAGGCAAAATCATCACAACATAGTCTGCGCCTAAGCCGAGTTGCTCTAAAGATAACGCCGTGTGCTTGCCATGTTGAGCGGCAAAGACTTTGACGCGCTGTGGGTTGCTATCAAACACGCGCACAGTGTGTCCTCCAGCAAGCAAGCGCTGAGCCATAGGCCCACCCATTGCCCCCACACCCACAAAATGAACTACGGACGATGTTTTCAGTTTTTGTGCTCGCATAGCCAATGTCGTTGAAGGAATCATCATTTATCTATTCGCAGATTAAGCTAACAGATTACTAGACCGCGAGGCGCGTGTGATCAAGGACGCGCCTCAAGCTCAAGCGTCACGACGTCAATGTGCAGTCAATTTGAAGTGCCATAAACCCTAGATTTGTTAAACTTTACTCAACCGAACCACCATTGGAACAACACAGGAAGTTATTTGCTCAGGGCTTAGTGCTAGCATTTTCTTGTTTTGCGTTGGGTGGGACATTCGCCGCGCCTCCTATGGCACCCTTTTATGAGTCAGTCATGCAAATGACGCCGGCGGGCAAACTCGGCCAGATTATCAAAAAAGAGCAGATCCCGACGTCACTCAAGGGCGCACGAGCCTGGAAAATTGCTTACATCTCCTCGGATGTTCGCGAACGCAAGACTATTGCGACGGCCTTGGTTATTGCTCCTGTTGGACCTGCCCCAAAAGAAGGCAGACCTATTTTGGCGTGGGCCCACGGGACAACAGGCTCCGCTCAAAATTGTGGCCCATCCCAAGTCATCGATCCAACTCGCGCGCTCAATCAGTATTTTCTGATGGACGGCAACTCTTGGACAGATTTTGGAATTCCGAATGGTCAAGAGTTTATTAATGAAGGTTACGTTGTTGTTGCAACGGACTACCAAGGTCTTGGAGGTGGCGGTAAGCATCAATATGCTGTTGCAGGCACGAATGGCAGAGACGTCATTAACTCTGCGCGCGCAGCAAGTTCCATGACGGAGGTCGGCGCAGGCCAAAAGACTGTTTTATACGGTTGGTCACAAGGCGGAGGGGCAACAATCGCTGCCGCTAGTTTGCCAGAATACCTAGCGCAGAGCGGGACTGCCGCTGACAACCTGCAATATCTTGGCTTTGTTGCGTTGGCGCCCGAAGATGTGGCGGCTATGCTTCCAAAAGTCCCAACCGATGAGACTGGTGCGGCTCAACTCATGAAAGGGTTTACGGAAGCTAATGTCCCAAACATATTCTTATTCGCACACTATGTAATGGGCCTTTGGGGCGCTCAGGCAGCCTATCCGGAACTTAAATTGACGGATGTACTTACCGATGAAGGCGTCAAAGTTGTAGACCAATTAGCTAGCAATAAGTGTGTGCATGTAATGGCCGACTCCTTTAACTATGCTTACGGTGATCAGTACAAATCTCTTTTGAGACCTCAGCCCAGCAACACCTTGGCATGGATCAAGTCATTCGTTGACGCGAGTGTGAAACCCGTTAAGCCTGTTGCCCCGGTCATTATTTATTGGGGCACAAAAGACACCGCTGTCCCACCAGTAATGCATGAGCTCTATCAAAAGCAGATGTGCGCAATGGGAGCGAATGTAGGCAGAATTCAGCTGCCAGGCGAGCAAACTCACTTTACGACGCCTGGCGTTTCTGCACCTATGTATCTTCAGTGGGTGAAGGACCGTATTAATGGGAAGCCCTTAGAAAATGCCTGTCCGAAAGGCTAGGGTCACGCGTGAGACCATCTCTCCTGATGGTCTCACTTATGCTCGTGTCAGCGCTTCAATTAATTTTGTGT
>CAMCWG010000067.1 GCA_945882005.1 Bordetella parapertussis | reverse complement strand
TGCCGCATGGTGAGCAGCGCAAATTGGAATTCGCCTTGGCGCTTGCCGCCCGGCCGAGAGTCTTGTTGCTTGATGAGCCGATGGCGGGAATGGGTCCTGACGAGACCGTTCGCTTGACAGAGCTAATTGCTTCCTTGCGTGGCCGTGTTGCGATGCTGCTTGTAGAGCACGACATGCAGGCAGTATTTCGGCTCGCGGATCGTATCTCTGTGCTGGTGTACGGTCGCGTGATCGCCACGGGCACCCCAGACGAGATACGCGCCAACGCAGCTGTACGGCAAGCCTACCTCGGCGAGGAGGCAGCGTAATGTTGCGTGTGACAAATATTCAAAGCGGGTATGGCTTAAGCCAAGTGCTCTTTGATGTTTCTCTTGAGATCGGTGCGGGTGAGGTGGTTGCGTTGCTAGGACGTAACGGGATGGGTAAGTCGACACTTGTGCGTACGGTGTTTGGCCAATTGCCTCTGCAAGCAGGACGACTGAGCTTTGATGGACAAGATGTGTCGGGATGGACGCCTGATCGCATCGCCCGCCTTGGTCTGGCGATTGTTCCTGAGGGGCGACAGTGCTTTCCGAATCTTTCGGTTCGCGAGCATCTGACGGCCTTTGCTGCACAGCGTAATGGCAATGCAAGTCAGCGGTGGGATCTGGAACGGGTGTTTGAGATGTTTCCGCGCCTGCGCGAGCGCCAGAGCAACATGGGTAATCAATTGTCGGGTGGCGAGCAACAGATGTTGGCGATTGGTCGTGCGTTGGTCACCAATCCCAAACTGTTGATTCTTGATGAGGCCACTGAAGGGCTAGCACCGATCGTTCGTGAAGAGATTTGGCAGTGTCTTGCGCGTCTGCGCGAGGCTGGTCAAACTATTTTAGTCATCGATAAATATGTCGAACGGCTGATCAAGCTTGCCGATCGACATATTATTCTCGAGCGCGGTCGCGTCGTATGGCAGGGTAGCTCTGCCGAACTAGATGCCGATCGCGCTCTTTGGACGCGCTACTTAGGCGTTTAATTTCGCAAACACTTTGTCGGCGGCCGCAATGGTTGCTGCGATGACGCTGTCGTCGTGGGTGCTCGAAACAAACCCTGCCTCGTAGGCCGAGGGTGCGAAGTACACACCTTCATCGAGCATGGCATGGAAAAACACCTTAAACATGTCGATGTTGCTCTCGGAAACTTCGGCCAGAGTGCTTGGAATATTGTTTGAGAAGTACACGCCAAACATGCCTCCAACACAGTCTGCGCTAAAGGGAATCTTGTGTGCGCGTGCGCGTTCGACGAGTCCGTCGCAGAGGGTGCGGGTACGCTTACCGAGGTCCTCATAAAAGCCGGGCTGGGCTAGCAGCTTTAAGGTCGTGATGCCTGCTGCAACGGCGACTGGGTTACCGGAAAGTGTGCCGGCTTGGTAGACGCCGCCAAGCGGCGCGATGTTGCTCATGATTTTGGCACTCGCACCGAAAGCACCGATGGGCATTCCGCCGCCGATTACCTTTGCAAGAGTTGTGATGTCCGGTTTGATCCCTGTTAGTCCTTGTACGCCTTGAGGTCCGACACGAAAGCCTGTCATGACTTCATCGAATATCAAGAGTGCGCCATGCGCCGTACATTCGCTGCGCAGTGTTTCTAGAAAGCCTGGAATAGGCTTGATCATATTCATGTTCCCAGCGATCGGTTCCACGATGATGCAAGCGATTTCATTGCCGTGTTGCGCGAACGCTGCTTTGACGCCAGCGATGTCGTTGTAATCCAACACGATCGTGTGCGCAACGAACTCGGGCGGCACGCCTGCTGAGGTTGGGTTGCCAAAGGTCAGCAGCCCTGAGCCTGCTTTTACGAGCAAGCTGTCTGCATGACCGTGATAACAGCCTTCGAATTTGATGATCTTGTTGCGCCCAGTTGCGCCTCGCGCTAAACGAATCGCGGTCATGGTGGCTTCAGTGCCCGAGCTCACTAGACGCACCTGTTCGATTGAGGGCATACGTGCGATCAGCATTTCGGCGATTTCGATCTCTGCCTCGGTGGGTGCACCGTAAGACAGACCATGGACGGCGGCCTCTTGCACGGCACGCACAACCTCAGGATGCGCATGCCCCAGAATTGCCGGACCCCAGGAGCCGATGTAGTCGATATAGCGTTTGTCCTCTGCATCCCAAAAATAGGGGCCCTGTGCGCGGGCAACAAAACGCGGTGTGCCACCTACCGAGCGGAAGGCACGGACGGGTGAATTGACGCCACCAGGAATACTGCGGCTGGCGCGTGCGAAGAGTTCGGCATTAGTTGGCATAGGAAGTACTCCGGTTAGTCGGGAGAAAGTATTAGGTTTATGTGAGGGCGTCTGGGAACTTCGCGCTGAACGTGCGCGCAGTCTCTTCAATGTTTGGCGTGGCAAAGAGTCCACCCACCACGGCGATTGCGTCCGCGCCGGCTTGGATCACCGAGTCGGCCTGCGCTACGCCGATGCCGCCGATCGCGACCACTGCGGGGCGGGGATGCAGCATTTTTTGGCATAGTGCTTTGCCGTTAGTCAGCACCGACAACGGTGCGGGCGGGGCGAGTGGTTTAGTTTGGGACGTGAACATGGCGCCGAAGGCAATGTAGTCAACGTGGTGCGCTAAGTGTTTAGCGGCAAGGCCTATGTCCGCATAGCAAGAGACCCCCAGCAACAAGCTGGGGCCGATCTCACGCCGAACCAAGTCTGGCGCGTCGTCTTCGCGCCCGACGTGCACACCGTCCGCGCCGATTTCCAGAGCAAGCCGCCAGTCGTCGTTGATCAAAAACACTACGCCGTGTTCCTGGCAGATGTCGCGTAGGCGTTGCGCGAGTGTTTTGCGCCAGGCGGGCGTCGCTGTTTTGTGCCGCAATTGCAGTGCCGTCATGCCACCACGTGCGGCAGCACGCACAGCTTCGTCAAGCCTGTCCGCATCAGCCCATTCTGGTGTCACGCCGTAGAGGCCGCGCGGAAACCTGAGGTTATTGTCCATAGGAGCGGATCTGAGATTAAATTGATCAGGAGGCGCTAGGATGGCGCCGTGCGATGCGGCGCCCCATCCCGGGCTGAAAAGACTGCGCAAGCGCTTGTTCAGCGTGCGTACAGGCCTGTTTTGCTGCTTCTTCCACGCTGAGTCCTTGCGCGAGTAGGGCTGCGAGTGCTGCCGCAACCAACCCACCGGAGTCGCGTAGCCGCTCTGGTGGCGCAACCCAGGGCCAGGTGAACGTTTCATTATCTGGTCCAAGCAGAGCGTTCACCAAGTGCCCGGGGCGCTGCGGACTTCCTGTGACTAACACCCAGTCGGCACCAATGGCCTGCAGCGCTTGTGGACCCGCCGTCAGTCCGGATGCTTCCAGTACATCCTCAGTGATCCATTGTGTCAACCGACGCGCTTCGATGACCACAACATGTGCTTGCGGGACGAGCAACTCAAGGACCGATCCAACGAGATCCTCGACTTCCTCTTCCTCTTCTTCCTCTGGTTGTTCCGTGGTGATTTCTGGTGCGCCCAAGTGCAACACCAAAGGAACTTGGCTGTAATCCGCCGCGATTTGCGCGACCGCACTGACGGCTTCAGCAGAGTTCAATGCCCCCACTTTTATTGCGCCAACCGGCACGTCTTCCAGCAGGCAACGGGCCTGATCATCGATTTGTTCGGCCGGACAGGGAAAGACCGACTCGCTCTCGGCCGTATCCTGGATGGTGACTGCAGTGAGCGTTGAGATCGCGTGCCCGCCAAGCGCGGCACACGTGACCGCGTCCGCAGGCAATCCGTCTGAGCCGGTTGGGTCAAAAGGGCCAAAAATCAGCGTAATCGGTGTTGAAACAGGTGAATTCATGTCAAAAAGACAAGCGATCGGCAGGCAAAGCTTTGTTGGTTTCGGTAAGATTGACCCCATTGTAAGAGATGAGCCGTTTTATCCGCCTAAAATTAACGGTGGAGCGGTAAGTCCTTAAACGAAGAGAAAAAAATGCGTACTTGGATGTGTTTAATTTGTGGTTGGATTTACGATGAAGAGACTGGCGTGCCCGAAGAGGGTATTGCTCCAGGTACCCGCTGGGAAGACGTGCCGCCGAACTGGGTCTGCCCGGAATGTGGTGCACGTAAAGAAGACTTTGAACTGATGGAGATCTAAGCTGAGCCTATGACGCAGCAAATCACGCCGGCCTTTGAGCCGATCGACCTATCTAATCAGTTTCTGATGGCCATGCCTGGCATGGTGGACGGTGAGTTTGCTGGCACGGTTATTTATCTTTGTGAGCATGGCCCCAAAGGCGCGCTCGGCTTGGTTATCAACCGGCCGACCGACCTGAGCGTAGCGGGTCTGCTCGAGAAAATTGATCTAAAACTTGAAATCGCGCTGCCTCAAAATGCATCGGTCTATTATGGTGGCCCAGTCCACACAGATCGCGGTTTCGTTTTGCATTCGCCAGCAGCTAGCTTCAGCTCCAGTATTCAGCTGGGTCAGCTTGCTCTGACCACGTCCCGCGATGTGTTGCAGGCTGTCGCAGAAGGCAATGGCCCCGAAAGAATGCTTGTGACGTTGGGGTATTCGGGCTGGGGCGCGGGACAACTTGAAAGCGAACTGGCCCAAAACGCTTGGTTGACCGTTCCAGCAAGCCCGGATGTGATTTTTGCGACGCCTCCAGAGGACCGCTACACGGCCGCACTGAAACTACTTGGGATTGGTCCTGCGATGTTGTCTGGTGTGGCGGGGCATGCCTGAGGAAACGCTTCTCGCCTTTGATTACGGCGTCAAAAAATTAGGCGTTGCTCTCGGAAATTCATTGCTTAGGCAGGCTAAGCCTCTCGAAATTATCGAGACCACCACGCGCGATGCCCGTTTTGCCCGTGTCGAAGCGTTGCTCAAGCTCTGGGAGCCAGAGCGCTTGGTGGTGGGGCTCGCGCTCGACACAGACGGTTCAGAGCAAGAGTCGAGCGCACGCTGTCGGCGTTTTGCGCACCAATTAGAAGGGCGCTTTCGGCTACCCGTTGTGTTGATCGACGAGCGTGGTTCGAGCATGGAAGCGCAGAAAATTACCGGCAACGCCCCTGATGACGCCGTCGCAGCGGCTATTATTCTCCAACGCTACTTTGATGCGCTGACCTGAGGCTCGACGAATGGCTCCCACAACACCCGCCGCCTACACGCTCGCCACCTTGCCTGATGCTGAAACGCTCTACGGTAACCTTTTGGCTTCTGTGCGCCACGCAATGCAATCCCTACCCGCCGATCTTGTACATTTAGTCGGCATTCATTCAGGTGGCGCTTGGCTCGCCCAACGGTTACACAAAGATCTTGGGCTTACACAGCCCATGGGCACGCTTGATATTAGTTTTTATCGCGATGATTTCGACAAGATTGGCTTGCATGCGCAAGTGATGCCGTCCGAGATATCGTTTCCGGTTGCTGATAAGCATTTAATACTTGTCGATGATGTGCTCTATACCGGCAGGACGATTCGGGCGGCAATGAACGAACTGTTTGATTACGGTCGACCTGCCTCGATACGTCTGGCGGTTCTGGTTGATCGCGGTGGGCGAGAGTTGCCGATTGCCGCTATCGCAGTGGGTGGCTACGTAGACCCAGCGCCTGCCGCGAGTTTTGTCTTGTCCCAAACCGAGACAGGTACGTTTGTTCTCACAACAGAATCCAAGGAGCATTGATGCGTAATCCTCAACTCAATCGACATGGTGAGCTGACGCATCTGATTACGACCGAGGGTCTGCCGCGTGACATTCTGACCCATATTCTGGACACCGCACAAACTTTTGTGCCGCTTGCTGATCGCGATGTCAAAAAAGTTCCACTCTTGCGCGGCAAGAGCGTTTTCAATCTATTTTTTGAAAACTCAACCCGTACGCGAACCACGTTTGAAATCGCAGCAAAGAGATTGTCGGCGGATGTCTTTAATTTAAATATCAACGTTTCGTCGGCCGCAAAAGGCGAGACCCTGCTCGATACGATAGCGAACTTGTCAGCGATGCAGGCTGATCTGTTTGTGGTACGGCACGAAGCAAGTGGAGCACCTTACTTGATTGCGCAGCATGTTGCACCCCATGTGCACGTGGTGAATGCAGGCGATGGACGACATGCCCATCCTACGCAAGGTCTGCTCGATATGTACACGATCAGGCATTTCAAAAAGGACTTCGCCAATTTAACCGTTGCAGTGGTGGGTGACATCCTGCACTCACGCGTTGCGCGCTCGAATATCCATGCGCTGACAACACTTGGTGTGGCAGAGGTGCGTGCGGTCGGACCCTTGACGCTGCTGCCTTCGGGACTGGATCAGATGGGCGTGCGCGTCTTTACCGATATGAACGAAGGCATCAAGGGTGCGGATGTCATCATCATGCTGCGCCTCCAAAACGAACGGATGGGAGGCGCATTACTGCCCTCTTCGCACGAGTACTTCAAACACTATGGGTTGACCGAAGAAAAGTTGGCGCTAGCCAAACCAGACTGTATTGTGATGCATCCAGGGCCCATGAATCGTGGGGTGGAAATTGACTCTGCCGTTGCCGATGGCCCGCACTCAGTGATTCTGAATCAAGTCACATTTGGCATTGCGGTGCGTATGGCGGTTATGAGTATCGTTGCAGGAGCATCAGCATGAAGCTTCAAATTAAAAATGGCCGAGTGATTGACCCGGCCAATAAGCTTGACGAACAGACGGATGTCTTTATCTCTGACGGGCATGTGTTCGCCATTGGTCAACTTCCCGCTGGCTTCAAAGCTGATCGCGTCATCGATGCTTCAGGGAAATTAGTGGTGCCTGGGCTTGTCGATTTAGCTGCGCGATTGCGCGAACCGGGCTTTGAGTACCGCGGCACACTCGAGAGTGAAATGCGCGCTGCACTCGCAGGTGGCATTACGAGCCTCGTCTTACCGCCGGATACGGATCCAACGCTCGATGAGCCTGGTTTGGTCGAAATGCTTAAACACCGTGCACGCCAATTAGCGCAGGTGAATTTGTATCCCCTCGGCGCAATGACCGTGGGCCTAAAGGGTGAGACCCTCACAGAAATGGCCGAACTGACGGATGCGGGATGCATTGCGTTTTCACAAGCGGATGCGCCTGTCCTCGATACAACCGTATTGCTGCGCGCAATGCAGTACGCGCGCACGTTTGACTTTATGTTGTGGCTTCGCGCCCAAGATCCCTGGCTGTCTAAAGGTGGGGTTGCTGCGAGCGGTGCTTACGCCTCACGTCTCGGTTTGCCAGGTATTCCCCAGCAAGCAGAGACGATTGCACTCAACACCTTGTTCGATCTTCAGCGCACAACCGGCGTGCGGCTGCACATCTGCCGCTTGTCATCGGCAGCTGGAATCGAGCTGGTTCGTGCAGCTAAACGACAAGGTTTGGACGTTACGTGTGATGTATCGGCCAATCACGTCCATCTGACGGATGTGGACATTGGTTATTACGACAGTAATTTCCGGCTTGATCCGCCGTTGCGTGGACAGCGTGATCGCGATGCGATTCGCGCAGGACTGGCCGATGGCACGATCGATGTTGTCTGTTCCGATCACACCCCGGTTGATGATGAGGGCAAGATGCTGCCGTTCGCTGAAGCCGAGCCCGGCTCAACGGGGCTTGAGCTTCTTCTGTCCTTGACGCTGAAGTGGGCGCAAGACGCAAAAGTTCCTCTTGTCGATGCCTTGGCGCGCGTCACTAGCGGACCGGGTCGCGTACTAGCAGCGTCGTCACCGGCCGTCGCTTGGGCAGGTCAGCTCGCAGTCGGTGCGCCAGCCGACTTGTGTGTGGTAGATCCGAATGCCTATTGGCAGGTGAATCGTCAATCGTTATTAAGCCAAAGCAAGCACACGCCTTTCTTGGGTATTGATTTGCCCGGAAGGGTACAAACCACAATCGTGCGTGGGCAGGTCGCCTGGGAGGTCGCTGGTTGAGTCTGCTGCGGTTCATTTGCAGACTGAGTGCTCTCACTGTTTGGGTGGTCCTTGGCTTATGCTCGATCACTTTGCTGCACCCATTCATTAGCGGGAGAGGGCGCGGTTGGACCAAGCGACATTGGTCTCGCGTACTGCTGATGTTGTGTGGAATTCAAACGACATGTAGCGGATGTCCTCTGACGCATGGTCCCGTTCTGTTTGTTTCGAATCATGTGTCCTGGCTGGATATTTTTTTGCTGAACGCTGTTCGTCCGACAGTGTTCGTGGCCAAGAGTGAAATCCGTCGCTGGCCTGTCTTGGGGTGGCTGGTGGCAGGTGCTGACACGATCTTTATTGAACGGGCGTCACGCCATGCGGTGCACAAGGTCGGTCTTGCGATGCAAGAGCGCTTTTTGGCAGCACAGGCTGTCGGCCTGTTTCCCGAGGGGACGACCTCGCCAGGCTACGACTTGCTGCCGTTTTATGCCAATTTATTTGAGCCCGCGCGGAAAGCCCAGACCCCGATACAGCCCGTTGCCTTGATTTTTTATCATCACGGCAGGCGTAGCGACTTCGCAGCTTTTGTTGGAGAGCAAAGCCTTGCACACAACTTGTGGCAAGTGCTGGGTGCAACGGGTATCACCGTTGAAGTTGAGTTCTTGGCACCGGTCTGGGAGCCGGACGGCGACGCGGCGCCACCGCGTGCCGAGTTAGGACACGCTGCTCGCCAAGCGATTCAAAACGTACTGGCACGTCGCAGCTGAGTACGTCGCACCGCAGCGACGCACCGCATGCGACGCACCAAGCCCTCGATCAGGCCGGATTAACAGCTCTGGCAGCGTGGGTGAGCGCGCAGACGGGGATAGACGCCTAGCGCATTGTGCGCAAACATTTTTTGTTTCTGCTGCAGATCCGCCGATGGAGACGCATCAATGTAGCGCTTCGTATCGTCGTAGTAGAAATTGGTTAACGGATCAATTCCTTGCACGGCACCAACTGTTTCTGAAGCGAACAAAATATTCTTGGTCGGCAAGACACGCAACAACAGATCGATGCCTGGTTGATGATAGACGCAGGTGTCAAAAAACACGTTGTTCAATACTTTTTCTTCGAGTGGTGGCAAGCCCATGTCCTGCGCCATGCCCCGGTAGCGTCCCCAGTGGTAAGGGGCTGCGCCGCCGCCGTGCGGGATGATGAACTTGAGCGTCGGAAAATCTTTAAAAATATCCGAGGTCATAAACTGTACAAAAGCCGTTGTGTCGCCGTTGATGTAGTGCGTCGCGACTGCGTTGAAGTGCGGGTTGCAAGAGCCGCTGACGTGAATCATGGCGGGCACATCGAGCGCTACCATTTTTTCGTAGAGCGGATACCACCACTTCTTATCCCACAGTGGTGGATCGGTCCAGCGCCCGCCAGTAGGATCGGGATTTAAGTTGGCCCCAATGAAGCCGAACTCATTGACACACCGCTCGAGTTCAGCAATGACCCGCGCACCGGGTGCAACGCCACTGGCCTGTGGCAATTGGCACACACCAACAAAATGGTCTGGATAGAGCTTGCATACTCTGTGGATCAGCTCGTTATTAAAACGTGCCCAAACCACATTGGTATCCTCGTCTCCCATGTGGTGGTCCATCGCGACCGCTTTAGGCGAAAAAATGGTCATGTCGATACCGCGTTCTCGCATGATGCGTAACTGGTTCTTATCGATGCCCGCACGAATTTCATCATCCGACACTGCTGGGGGCGCCATCGTGGGCGCTTTGCCTGTGCGTTGAAATTCGGCAATTTGATCTGCGCGGAACTTTGCCACTTGGGCGGGAGCGGTCGTGAAGTGACCGTGACAATCGATAATCATGACTGACCTTTGTTAAAGGGAAGTTAGCTGTAGCCCTCAATTTACACAATTTCAACGGTGTTGAGCAGTTGTCCTTGAGATACTATGCACAAACTGAAAATAGCATTGCAAAGTTTGAGGATTTCCTGCGATGACAAGTCCGGTCAATCAGCTCACCTTAGATTGGATGGCTGAATACGAAGCAAAGTGCCAGCGCCATTTAATTGATGTGGATGGGCAGCACGTCATGTGGCGGCAGTTTGGCCACGGAGAGCCCCTACTACTGATCCATGGTGGTCACGGTAGCTGGCTGCACTGGGCGCGCAATATCGACGCGCTGTCGAAAAAATTCACGCTCTATATTGCTGATCTTGCTGGGTACGGAGACTCTAGCGCGCCTGAGTTTGACGATTTTGAGAGCATGGTTCAGGTGACTGCTGCATCAATACGCACACTGTTAGGTTCGACGATCCCCTTTAATCTTGCCGGTTTTTCTTTTGGCGGACTTGTTTCAGCCAACGTGGCGGCCGAGGGATTAGCAGTCAAACGACTGGCCTTACTTGGTCCAGGTGGCCATGGCGGCCCACGACGTGAGCGTGGCAAACTTGTCAATTGGAAGCGCGCCTTATCTGACGAAGAGTTGCTAGAGGCTATGCGCTTTAACCTCTGGGCCCACATGATTTATGCCGATGAGCAGGTGGATCCATTTGCGATCGGAATACACACCTACTCCTGCGTCCAAACGCGTTTCCGTAGCCGCGGAATCTCAGGTCGTGGCTTACTGGGCCCTGCTCTTGATACCTACGCCGGTCCGACCTTGATCGTTTGGGGCGAGCACGACATCACCTGCACGCCTGGCTATTTGATGACCCATATGATCGAAGGGCATGCGAATCGTCAGGGCGTGATTCTGCCGGATGTCGGACACTGGGTGAACTATGAGGACGCAACACATGTCGATCCAATACTGATCGATTGGTTTACAACTTAATCGGCGAGTGGATCGACACTCTGGTTGCACGCGATCTGTACAACAAACTGGTCTTGTAGTCTTACCGCGGTGAGGTGACCACCCCAGACGCAACCTGTATCTAACGATATGAGATTTGGCTTAAGTGTCAGGCCCAAGGTTGACCAGTGTCCAAAAACAACCGTGACATCACGTGTGGCGCGCTTAGGCATGTTGAACCAAGGCGTGAGTCCCGGTTGGACCACTTCAGGTCCGGTTTTTACCGAGAGCATCATGCGACCCTCTTTGTTGCAAAGTCGTATGCGCGTTAACGCGTTGATAATTGCGCGCATGCGCTCTGAGCCGCGCAACGCATCATCCCAGTAGTCAGGCTCATTACCATACATCGTCAAAAGAGACTGCTTCCACTGGTTGCTACGCAACCGCGTGTGCACCTCATTAGCCAATTCCAAGGTCTTTTCTGCAGACCATTGTGGGAGTACTCCGGCATGCACAAGCAGATGGCCATATTCAAAGTGTGCGAGAGGACAGTGCCGCAGCCAGTCAAGAATTTGCGGTGCATCGTGTGCCTCAAGCACTTCAGTCAAGGTATCCCGCTTGCTCGGGCGCCTTGCGCCTGCAGCCATGGCAAGCAAATGTAGGTCGTGGTTCCCCAGTACACATAAAGCGCGGTCTCCCATTGCCATAATGCGTCTGAGTGTTGCGAGTGAGCGTGGTCCGCGGTTCACTAAATCACCGGCAAACCAGAAGCGTGCCTTGGGGTCGTCTGCGATCTTGGGCTGCTCGAGCAAATGATTCAGGCTGTCACAGCAGCCTTGTACATCGCCGATCATCCAGATGCTGCCAACGCTCATAGGGGCGACTTTTTCCAAAAGAAAAATCCGCCGCCACCTTGTGCGATGGCGTTTCTATTTTCCATAACAAACACTGCTGTGAGTGCAA
>CAMCWG010000066.1 GCA_945882005.1 Bordetella parapertussis | reverse complement strand
TCGTGTAACTCTGGGCATAAACAATGAAAAGTTCGTTTCTGCATCCGGTATTACGGCAAATTCAGCGCTATGCACTGCACTGCCTGTAGCGTTAATTTCGTTGACAACTTGGACCTGATCCGGAAGTAGATGGCCGCAGTGACGGCTTCCGTCCGGTTCCCGCCAAACTGCGTGACAGTGCAGCCAGGGCTTCCCATCGCGGACACCGTAGGTCACGCTCGCTGTTTCAAGCGAAACCTGGCCCTGAACCCGAAAGGTCTCACTAAAGTAAACCGCATGATCACTAGTCTTAGATAGCGCTGGCATGCAGTAGGCGAAACAATCAAAAGAGCCGCCGCTAAGCCTCATGGCTGCGCTGGATACCCCTAAACGCCCCATCGCGATCGCCACCGAATCGATCAGACTGCGCCCGGTCTCAAGCGTCGTCTCAAAAGACTGCACCCGACAGATCGCGCTGTGAACGCGCTCTTGTGCGGGTATACCGGGATGAACAATGCTTCGCATGGGGATTGGCATGTGCGGAAATCTGTGGAATTGCGATAATAGGAAATAATCGTAAAAATTTAGTTAGATAGTACCCAGAAAGTCTACGGATGCGAAGCCGCTTAGGCACGTATTCTTTACCAGGATGCAATCATGGAATTTTCTCTTTCCCCACGACAACTTGAGTTGCAAGCACGCACCCGTTCCTTCATCGCGGACGTCATTATCCCTTTGGAGCGAGATCCTCGAGCGACAGCCCATGGTCCCACGGAGGCGTTACGTAACGAACTGGTCGCCCATGCTCGGACGGCAGGCTTGTTAACACCACACGCTTCAACAGAGCTGGGTGGCTTGGGACTGACGCACGCTGAAAAAGCGGTCGTGTTTGAAGAGGCGGGTTATTCGACCCTAGGCCCAACCGCCATGAATATCCATGCACCTGACGAGGGCAATATTCACTTGATGGAGGTTGTGGCCACACCTGAGCAGAAAGAACGCTGGCTCCGTCCACAGGTTCAAGGTCATATCCGCTCGTGTTTTGCAATGACAGAGCCAAGCCCTGGCGCGGGCGCAGACCCATCTATGATGCAAACAACTGCGGTCAAGGACGGTGACCACTACATCATAAACGGTACAAAATGGTTTATCACGGGCGCAGAGGGTGCGACCTACGTCATTATCATGGCGAAAATGGAAGACGGCTCAGCGACGATGTTTTTAAGTGACATGAGTCGTGATGGCATCGAGGTAACGCGTCAAATGGATTCCATGGATAGTTGCTTTACTGGCGGTCACTGCGTGATGCGTTTCGAGGATGTACGTATTCCGGCAACGGACGTCTTGGGTGAGATCGGACGAGGTTTCAAGTACGCACAAGTACGTCTTGCTCCAGCGCGCCTTACACATTGCATGCGCTGGTTAGGGCAAGCGCGCCGGGCCCACGACATCGCAACCGACTATGCTCGCAAACGAGAAGCCTTCGGCCGGATCCTGGGTAAACACGAGGGGGTCGGTTTCATGTTGGCCGATAACGATATGGACTTGCAGACGAGCCGCCTGCACATTGCGCACACTGCCTGGATTCTTGACCAGGGGCAAAGCGCAAATTTCGAGTCCAGTCGCGCTAAAGTTGTGTGTTCGGAGGCTGAATGGCGCGTTGTGGATCGATGCGTACAGATTCTAGGCGGCCAAGGCGCAACCGGGGAGACGATGGTCATGCGAATCTTTACAGACATGCGTGCCTTTAGAATTTACGATGGCCCAAGTGAAGTACACCGATGGAGCATGGCGCGAAAAATTATCGAAGCTGGAGAAAAGCGCGTATGACTGTCGAACAAAAAACAGGTGCTCTGTTTAATCTTGCAGGACGTTCTGCGCTAGTGACTGGAGCATCGAGTGGTATTGGACACCACATTGCCCTCACACTGGCAAAAGCCGGGGCTCGTGTCTTTGTCGCGGCACGCAGAGTTGATCGACTCGATGCACTTGTCAAAGAGATCGAGCAAGGAGGAGGTTTCGCTTACGCGGTTCCTCTTGATGTAACGAGCGCAGCAAGCGTCACGGAATGCTTCGATGCAATCGAAGCGCAAGGACTGGTTGCTGACATCATAATTAGCAATGCGGGCGTCACCGTCGCGAAACCCGCACTCGAGCAAACCGAACAGGACTGGGACCAAGTTCTCGACACAAATCTCAAGGGCTGTTGGTTGATCGACACCGAGGCTGCTCGCAGATTGGTTAAACAGAAAAAGCCCGGCAGCATCATTAACATTTCGTCCATACTCGGCGAACGTGTCGCGGGTGCAGTGGTTGGTTACAGCGCGTCAAAGGCAGGTGTCATACAGCTCACCAAGTCACTGGCCCTCGAGTTTGCGCGCTACGGCATTCGTGTCAATGCCGTTCTCCCAGGCTACGTTGTCACAGATTTGAATAGCGATTTTCTAGCAAGCGAAGCGGGCAAGAAATTGCAATCGCGTATTCCGTTCAGACGCTTCTGTCAGATGTCAGACATGGACGGGCCGATTCTATTGCTGGCATCGGACGCTGGGCAGGCCATGACGGGAACTAGCCTTGCGGTTGATTGGGGTCACCTCGTGAGTTCACTATGACGCAGCCCTTACCAAAGGCCGTACTGACGTTCGACCAAGACGTGCTCACCGCTTGGTTAAAAGAAAAGGGACTGCTCGACAAGGCGTCACTGGTTGTGAAGCCTTTAACTGGTGGGCAATCTAATCCGACCTATCTTTTGACGAGTGGGCAGCAGCGGTATGTGCTGAGAAAAAAACCACCAGGTCCCCTGATGCCCTCTGCGCACGCGGTGGATCGCGAGTATCGGGTCATGCAGGCGTTGCAAAATAGCGACGTACCGGTTCCGAAACTATTTGCGTTTAGCGATGATCTGAACGTTGTCGGCACACCCTTCTACATCATGGAGTATTTAGAGGGTCGCGTCATTGTCGATCAGTCACTTCCGACTTTATCCAGAGAAGATAGAACACGTGTCTATGGGGACATGAATCGCGTGATTGCTGCCTTGCATCGTGTTGAATATGCGAGCGTAGGCCTAGACACCTTCGGCAAACCGGGTAACTACTTTGCTCGCCAGATCGCGCGCTGGAGTCGGCAGTACAAAGAGGCAAATACGGAAGACATACCCGAACTGCATGCGTTGATCGAATGGTTGCCTGCGAATATTCCTGCTGGCGAGCAAACCTCAATTGTTCACGGTGATTACCGCTTAGACAACTTGGTGTTACACCCCACCGAGCCACGCGCGATCGGTTTACTCGACTGGGAACTCGCAACGCTTGGGCATCCCCTTGCAGATTTTGCGTATCACTGCATGAGTTGGCATATTCCTGCATCTTTGTGGCGTGGGATTGGCGGGTTAGATCTTGAGGCGTTAGGTATTCCTCAAGAGGCCCAATACCTTAAACAGTACTCTGATGCGACCGGTCTCGACGGGGCTGAGCACTGGGACTTCTACATTGCCTACAACCTATTCAGGATGGCTGCTATTTTGCAAGGCATTGCGCGACGTGCTTGCGACGGCACCGCCGCCTCGAGTGATGCGTTCGAGACTGGCAGCAAAGCAAGACCGCTCGCCGAAATTGGTTGGAAATACGCCAAACGCTACGCTGCTAGCCGATAAGCTTTATTTATAGATACACGCCTCTACTCCTCGCAACACCTGACAATTTCAAGAAAAGTGAGCGCCCATCCAGTGCAGTCGCGTTAGCATAAAGAAATATTAAATTACTGTTGGAACATCCACGAAGGAAATTTCATGAGCAAACTGGTTCGAATCGCAGTCGGTAGTTTCATCGCAGCTAGCACCCTAATCGCTACGCAGACTTCGGCTCAGGTGGTTTATTGCACCTCCGAAGGCATTCCAAAAGGCTGTGTTGTGCGCCCTGTGGATCGCGGCGCGCCTGGTGCTGGCGTCTTGCCCGGCGCGGGCGTAGGTGCCCCTGGACCAGGTGTTGCGCCCGGCGTTGGTGCCCCCGGACCAGGTGCAGCGCCAGGTGCTGCCGGAGCACGCGGACACGGTGAAGGCGCTAACCGCGGCGGTCCAGCAAACCGTGCAGGCGCCCGCTAATTAAACTAAGCGTCTTACTACTATTTCTTGAGCACCTTGGTTGCGGCCTTAGCAATCAAGGTTGAGATGACGTCGCTGCGCGGTTCTTTGTAGTGTTCGGCAAGCGCTTCTAAAGCGTGTGAAATGTCCTTATCAAGAATAATTTCCACACGCTTTGCGCCCGCTTCAAGGCGCTTTCTCCGATGCTCTGCAGTACGCTCGACCGGTGAAATCGGTTTCGCTAGCCTGGGGCGACCGCGTCGAGACAATCCGGGTAAGAAACCCTGTCCAGGCATTGCGCTAACCGCGCCTGCTGACGCGTTCCCCTGAGGAGCCTTCAACCGTTTTGAAGCACGCTTCAGAGCCTCTGCCTTCGCTGGGGTCTCAACTAATTGCGTCTGTGACTCTTCGTCATCAAAAAGCGGAAGCAACGTTCCTTTCTTTGGATTTGGCATGCTAGCCCATTAAATTAAACCGGATAGATATATTTATATCACTATCCGTCTTAAACAGCTAACTGCCTGCGGCAGGTGGTGTTTGACTCCCCTCGCCCAATTCCCTTTCAAGCATCGCAGTGTTACGCCACTGCCCAAACTTGAAGCCGACTGATCGAAACAGCCCTACCTCAACAAAGCCGGCCGTCTTGTGTAGGGCCACCGACGCAGGACTACTGTCGCCGATGACGGCTAACATCTGGCGATAGCCTAGTGCGGTGCAGCGTTTGATTACTGCGTCAAGAAGTGCGCGACCAATACCGTGCCCCGCCAACCCTTCCCGAACGTACACAGAATCTTCGACCGTAAACCGATAGGCAGGACGCGGGCGATACATCGTCGCGTAGGCATAGCCGACGACCACTCCGTCAATTTCGGCTACAAGGTACGGCAAGGCTTTAGCGACAACATCTGCACGACGCTGTTGCATCTCTTGGACAGACGGGGGGGTAAGCTCGAAGGAGGCAGTGCCATGCTGCACGTGATAAGAATAAATATCCTGAATAACAGGAACATCGCTTTCGTCGCTATCTCGTATTGCCAGGGGGGATTTGGTTGAACTCATCGTCTATCCATCAACTCAAGTATGGCTTGCGCAAAAACTGAGGGGACTTCTTGCGGCATATTGTGGCCAACTCCTGGCACAACACGATGTTCACGCAGGCCACTAAACCTGTGCGCTTGTGCGGACGCACTAGATGGACTTCGCACGCCATCGTCCCCACCATCGAATGTAATCGTGGGCACACTAATTGTTGGAGACTGCGCGAGACGCGCTTCTATCTCCGCATACGCCGGATCTCCTGTCACCAACCCGAACCTATGTCGATAGCTGTGAATAACAACATCGACAAAATCTGGATTATCAAACGCGGGTGCACTACGTAGAAATGTTTCGGAATCAAATTTCCAGGTGGGTGACCAAAGCCGCCATAGAAGCTCAATAAGACCGCGTCGGTCGGCGGTCAAACCCGCACGCCCTCGTTCGCTATGGAAGTAATACTGATACCAGAGCCGGTGCTCATTTGATGGAGAATCGGGTTTTAAGGCAGTCGCAATATTTTGGATGTTGTAGCTGTTAAAGGAAACGAGCGCACGACAACGGTCGGGCCACAACGCTGCGACAACACACGCAGCCCTGCCGCCCCAGTCGTATCCTGCAAGTACCGCATCCTGCACGCTAAGCGCATCCATCAATGCCAAGAGATCGGCACCGAGCGCTGCCTGCTCTCCGGAGCGAGGCGTGGTTGATTCGACGAACCGCGTCTCGCCATAACCGCGCAGATACGGAACAATCACCCTACAACCCTTTCCTGCCAAAATTGGAGCGACCACCGCGTAAGTATGCACGTCGTAGGGAAACCCGTGCATCAAGAATACAACTGCACCATCCACAGGACCGTACTCGCAATATGAAACATTAAGTACACCGGCACGAATGCTAAGAGGTGACGGCATGGTAGTGCTATTAGAAGAGCTTTGCATAAATCAAACTACCGAAGCGACTTTAGATGATCGAGCAACTTTGGAAACTGCGCATCAACAAGATCTAAATGCATTGAGCTTACCCGAGGGTTACCCAAATTTAGGCAAATGGTAATCGCTGCAAGAACTACGGCAAGGAACAACACAGTCAGGCCAAACTGCTGTCCGTTCTCCACCCCCGTCTTGTAACCACAGATTGCTGAGATAATCATCAACAGCCCGATAAGTGCCAGCCAAAGAACACGCGGCATCTGCGTGAATATAGATGCGTACTGTTGATCAAAAATCGTATTCATCGTTCGAACTAGCTTGAGGAAATTATTGAACGCGATGCGATCATCACCAACATATTTTGGTAACAACGAATAGGCATGAAGCAGTAGTCCTTGACCTGCGTCCCTTTGCGCACGGCCACGCGTCTCAAGCCCAGAGGGATGAATCGGTCTTTCGTAAAACTTCTGACGTAAATCAACGTAATCAGTTAACCGATTTATAACCTCTCTTTTATCATCAGCTTTGAGCGTCTGCGCTGCATCGGCGACAGCTGTAACACTTAAAATCTCATCGACGGTAAGCTTACGAAGACTCTCGTAGATCTGCGTTGAACCCGACAACTGAAACGCGACCAATATCGCGAAGAAACCAAAAATCGAAGTAATAAAAATACTACTAACTTCGATCGCCTCCTTGTTGATTTTGCGACGCGCTCTCGCGCCATAAAGTCGACTCAGTAGGAACACAATTATCACAGCGACCGTCAAGCCAATATAAATCCATCCGGATTGCAACAACAACAGACCTGTTTCATGCGTCATCGTTAACCTCGCGAAATCCATAAAAACTTAGATATAAATCGGCCGAGCAATGCATTTTTGGCCAAATTAGATAAAGAAAACTACTCCCACTCAATCGTCGCAGGCGGTTTGCTCGACACGTCATACACCACGCGATTAATCCCACGCACCTCGTTGATAATTCGCGAAGAGACTTTAGCGAGCAAGGGATATGGTAAGGGTGCCCAATCCGCAGTCATAAAGTCTGAGGTCTGAACCGCACGTAACGCCACGACATAGTCATAGGTTCGTCCATCACCCATCACACCCACTGATTTGACGGGCAAGAACACAGCGAAGGCTTGTGAGGTCAGGTCATACCAGGACTTTTGCGTCTCTGGGTCGATCATGTTGCGAAGTTCTTCGATAAAAATCGCATCCGCGCGGCGCAGGAGGTCGGCAAACTCTGTATTCACCGCCCCCAATATCCGCACACCCAAGCCGGGGCCTGGGAAAGGATGGCGGTAAACCATGCCGTGCGGCAGGCCAAGGGCCACACCTAGTTTGCGGACCTCGTCTTTGAACAGCTCACGCAATGGCTCAAGGAGCTTGAGATTCAAGGTATCGGGCAAACCACCTACGTTGTGGTGCGATTTGATCGCGACCGCTTTGCCGGTTTTGGCGCCAGCCGACTCGATGACATCAGGATAAATTGTGCCTTGCGCGAGCCATTTTGCTTTTTTGAGCTTACCCGCCTCAGCTTGAAAGACCTCAACAAACTCACGGCCAATAATTTTGCGTTTTGCTTCGGGGTCCGACTCGCCTGCGAGCTTACCCATAAATTGCTCGGTCGCATCCACATGAATGATGCGCACGCCCATATTTTGAGCAAAGGTCTCCATGACCTGCTTACCCTCGTCCAGGCGCAACAAACCGTGATCAACAAATACACAGGTCAAACGGTCGCCAATGGCTTTGTGAATTAGCGCAGCAGCGACTGACGAATCCACGCCCCCGGATAGACCCAGGATGACCTCGTCCTCGCCCACCTGCTCTCTAATCCGCGCGACGGCCTCATCGACGTATGAAGGCATGGTCCAGTCACCGACACAGCAACAGATCTCATGAACAAAGCGATTGAGCAGATCCTGACCTTTAACAGTATGGGTCACCTCGGGGTGGAACTGCACGGCATAAAAGCCGCGTGCTTCATCCGCCATGCCAGCGATGGGACAAGAAGCGGTGGAGGCCATGAGCTTGAAGCCCTCGGGCAAACGTGTCACCTGGTCACCATGGCTCATCCAGACCTTGAGCATTCCGTAGCCTTCTGGAGTCGTGAAATCCTCAATGCCGTTCAGCAACCGCGTATGACCGCGTGCGCGAACCTCGGCATAACCGAACTCACGGTGATCGGAGAAATTAACCTCGCCCCCCAACTGCTGTGCCATCGCTTGCATGCCATAGCAAATGCCGAGAACAGGCACACCCGCCTCGAACACTGCGTGAGGAACCTTGAGTGAATCGTCGTCGTATACAGAGGCGTGACTACCGGACAAAATGATGCCTTGAAGTCCCTGCGCAATCTGATTCTGCAAGAAAGCCGCATCTACATCTCCGGCGTGCAATTCGCAGTACACCCCAGCCTCTCGCACACGACGCGCGATCAACTGGGTGACTTGTGAACCGTAATCAAGAATGAGAATGCGCTGATGCATAAGTGGTAAACCTATCAATCTATAAGTGAGACTATTCTGCGCGGTAGTTAGGCGCTTCTTTTGTGATTTGGACGTCGTGTACGTGAGATTCACGCATCCCGGCAGCAGTAATCTGAACGAACTGAGGCTTGGTACGCATCTCTTCGATCGAGGCGCAACCGCAGTAACCCATCGAAGCACGCACGCCACCGACGAGTTGGAAAATAATCGCCAGCACGCTACCTTTGTAAGGTACACGACCCTCGATGCCTTCGGGCACAAGTTTGTCTGCATTATTTGCGGGATCCTGGAAGTATCGATCCGCAGAACCGTCCGCCATCGCACCCAAGCTACCCATACCACGATAGGATTTGTAAGAGCGACCTTGGAACAATACGACTTCGCCTGGCGCCTCTTCAGTACCAGCAAACATACCGCCCATCATCACTGTCGACGCACCGGCGGCGATGGCTTTGGCCACGTCACCAGAGAAACGTACACCACCATCAGCGATCAACGGCACACCCGTACCCTCCAACGCCTTGGAGACATCAGAGATCGCCGTAATCTGTGGCACGCCGACACCTGCGACTACCCGCGTCGTGCAAATTGAACCAGGGCCGATCCCGACCTTGACCGCATCCGCACCTGAATTAAGCAACCCACGCGCGGCATCTGCTGTCGCGATATTGCCGCCAATAACCTCAACTTTTGGATAGTTGGTTTTCACCCAGCGTACACGTTCGATCACACCTGCAGAGTGGCCGTGCGCCGTATCGACCACGATCACGTCTACGCCGGCCGCGACCAGTTTTTCAACACGCTCTTCAGTGCCATCACCCACACCGACGGCCGCGCCGACGCGCAACTGTCCATGGCTGTCTTTGCAAGCTGCAGGATGCTCTGTATTTTTGACGATGTCTTTGACGGTAGCCAAGCCACGCAACTCAAAGGCGTCGTTGACGATTAGCACACGTTCAAGGCGGTGTTTATGCATCAAAGTTTGAGCTTCTGAAAGTGTTGTGCCCTCTTTCATCGTGATCAAACGATCCTGCGGTGTCATGACCGTCGCAATCAGTGCGTCGAGACGATCCTCAAAACGCAAGTCTCTGTTAGTGACGATGCCGACAAGCTTGCCACCCTGAACGACTGGCAAACCGGAAATGCCATGCTGCCGCTGCAAAGCGATCGCATCACGCACTTTCATGTCAGGCCTCAGCGTAATTGGGTCGGTGACGATACCGAACTCGTGACGCTTGACGCGCGAGACCTCTTTGGCCTGCTCGTCAGCAGTTAGATTTTTGTGAATGATCCCGATACCACCCTCTTGAGCCATCGCGATCGCGAGTCTGGACTCCGTCACGGTGTCCATCGCCGCCGAGACTAAGGGGATATTGAGTGAAATGTTTCGGGTTAAACGGGTAACCAACGAAGTGTCGCGCGGCAACACCTGTGAAAACGCCGGCACAAGCAGTACGTCATCGAAGGTGAGCGCAGTTTGGATAAGACGCATAAAAAGCTCCGGGCGCAAAGCGTGATTATACGATGGACGAACGACTTCTTTTGAGAGACAACTAGTGCTAAAAAGCACCTAGTCTGTTTGGCCTGAGCGCCACTTGCTCGGATTTTGACCAAAAACACCCATAATTCTTCAAAACTTTGACTCATGACAACTGAAAACACTCTGGCGCAATGGCTAGAAGACGAACAAAAAATACTTGCCGGCATGCCCAACGGGCGGCCGATCGGGCTGTTAGACAAAAGTAAAACAGCAACAATGACAGGCATGGAAGTCATGTAGGCGGTTTAGCGCACTGATGTGGGTGCATTCGCCTCTGTTTTATTGGTGGCGTTTGCCCTCGTGTGTTTCTTGGTACGGGGGGCAGGTGCATCGCTGCGGCAGGTGTGGCAGCAGCTTCGCCCGCTCGTCTGGCTGTTGCTGGTGTTGGGCGGTTTGTCTGTTTGGTCTCAGGGTTTGCTGCAAGCGCTTGAAATGGTTTTGCGACTATTGACGCTGGTACTAGCCGCGTTAGTCGTCACGATGACCACGCCGCTTACGCAAATGATGCAAGTCGTCGTGTGGTTGCTGTGGCCGTTACAACGATTAGGTTGGGTCGATGCCGATCGCGTTGCGCTAGGAGTTGGGCTGACACTGCGCTTGATTCCTGAACTTGGTGTGCAGTGGCAAGATATTCGCGAAGCGCAACTCGCGAGAGGCTTAACGCCTAGCCCAATGACGATGGGTGTGCCCATGCTGCTGCGTACCCTGAAGCGTGCCGATGAGATCGCCGAGGCGATTGATGCACGGGGCTAATACCGATAACCAATAGAGGCTGATGTGAAAACAAAAGATATTGTGTTGATTGCTTTATTCACGGCGCTCATCATTACCTTAGGCTTGGTGCCTCCGATTCCGATGCCGTTGGTGCCAGTGCCTGTTACGTTGCAAACCTTTGGTGTGATGCTAGCGGGCTTAATCTTAGGCCCAAAGCGGGCAGGGCTCGTGCTGTTGCTCTATGTGATGATTGCTTTGTTAGGCCTGCCGGTATTACCAGGTGGACGAGCAGGCTTGGCTGTGTTAACAGGCCCGACGGCTGGGTTTTTGTTAGGCATGATTCCTGGGGCTGTCGTCACAGGATGGCTGGCGCTTGTGTTGAATCGTGATAACAATTTAAAGGCAGACTCAAGCTCGCACCGGACGCTTCAGTCAAATCCGAAGTGGGAGATCCTGCGTTATACGTTGGCAGCGATCGTCGGTGGAATCGTGTTGGTATACGTAATCGGCATTCCATGGCTGGCACTCGTAACCAAAATGGGTCTGACCAAAGCCTGCTGGGCGATGGTGGTTTTTTTACCGGGCGATTTACTTAAGGCACTTGTCGCAGCAGTCGTTGCACAACGTATTCGTCGTTTGAATATGGTTTGAAGTAGCGCTCTGTATGACATCGTTGTGCCGGCACTTTAAGAAAAGATGCTGCAGCGTAACCCGTTTGTCACCTGCGCTTGTTATGGTTTTCACACTTTGTATTTTAGGTGTGCAACATGTCTGCAATTGTCATTCAAAAAATCTCAAAGTCTTTTGGCGCTACGTCTGTCTTACAAGACATCTCGTTAACGATCAAAGATGGTGAGTTCGTGTCTTTGCTCGGCCCCTCTGGCTGTGGTAAGTCAACGTTGCTCCGTTTGATCGCAGGCCTCGATGTCGCTGAGCGTGGCTC